>CAYNDI010000181.1:0-2512 GCA_964395955.1 uncultured Dehalococcoidaceae bacterium | reverse complement strand
TTGCTTGTTAATGGAATATTTAGACACTCCCCGAATAATTTTATGGTTTATTTATCATGATGGGCATAAGATAAACAAATATAAATTATTGGATAAAAGGCTTGACATTTTTATGAGAAAGATAGTAGTCAGGCGGATACACGCTAAACGTCCGGCGGTCTCTACGGCGTTTCGGCAAACTGGCGGAAAAAAAATACTGGAAAAAGAGGCAATTACCAGATTTAATCCCTCCATACTGAATCTCGGCGATATCAGTAGACCCTGCCAGGAAAAAGAAGCCGTTGCCGCGGTACTTGACCTGACCGGATTTACGACATTCTGCAGCCAGGTCGACTCATATCTGGCTATTCCCAGGTTTCTTAATGATTTCCTGGAATGGTTTTTCAACAGTATTCAGGACGGGCTTGCCGAAGAGGATTATGGAAACCGAAAATTGTTCTGGGCGGACTTTCCCGTAATGGCAAAATTCCTGGGTGACGGCATCCTGCTGGTATGGGGTGCCCGCCGGATGGATGAAGAACAGATATGCGGTATCGTTTCCACCCTTTTTGAAATATGCCGTAATTACCGGCAGGAATTCTATCCCCGGATAAGTACGGTCGTAAATAAACCTCCGGCCGTTCTCAGGTGCGGTGTAGCCAGGGGTAAAGTATTTACCGTCGGTGAAGGCAAAGATTTTGTCGGGCACTGCATCAACACCGCCTCCCGTTTATCCCATCTGGAGCCGCTGACCTTTTGTTTCCCTCACCGCGGTTTTCAGGTCAGAGAAAATATGCCGGCGGAATACCTGCAGCTCTTTATACCCAAGTACATGTCCATCCGCGGCGTCGGCGATAATGAGCTGGTGTGGGTGGTTAAAGAAGAATATGACAGATTAGCCCAGAACCAGAAAGGATTATTTCGTAACCTGGAACGTGTCACACCCTGACGTTCGTGAAACAGGATTCTTCATGCCCTGACAGAAAGTGAGGAACGATATGATGCTATTTAACCAGCGAGAATCACAATCGGGAACTGCCTTAATGCCGCATGAGGAATCAATATATGGTACAAAGATGGAACCGGTCCAGGACGTGCTAAAAAAAACCAGGGCAGTTCCGCAGATGACACAGACGCTGGAACAGGTTATCAAATTAGCCCAGACATCTCTTGACATATCCGCTGCTTCGATACTCCTCTTTAGAGATAATGACCAGGAGTTATACTTTGAGGCTGCCTCGGGCCCTGTCGGCAAGGTGCTGAAGCAGGTGAAATTGAACAGCCAGTACGGTATTGCCGGGCAGGTGGCCCGCACGGGCAAACCGATAATCGTAAATGACACCAGCCGCAGCGAGAATTTCCACAAGATGATTGATAAAACAACCGGCTTTAACACGCAATCGCTTATATGTGCGCCGCTGGTTGTGAACCAGCGTATCCTGGGCGTAATTGAAGTGCTGAACAAACTGGATGGCAATGGCTTTGACGAAAGAGACCTGGAGACGGTGGTTTCCATAGCCACCACGGCGGCGATAGCGATTGATAGTATCAGGCAACACCAGAGTATGCTGAATGCCTTTAAGACTACTTTAACAACGATAATGACGGCGATTGATGCCAAGGACCCGTCCATGCGCGGGCATTCGCAGCGGGTAGCGGAATACGCCCTGCTGGCAGCCGGTCACTTTTCACTTACTCCCGAGGAAAAGGAGACCCTGGAATACGCCAGCCTGCTCCATGATATCGGTAAAATTGCCATTGACTCACGGGTATTGAATAAAAACGACGCCTTGACTCCGCCGGAATGGGAGATAGTACGTCAGCACTCGGCTATCGGGGCTAATCTGCTAAAACAGATACCCTTTCTGGAAAAGGCCAGCGAGATTGTCCTTTATCACCATGAAAGGTTTGACGGAGAGGGGTATCCGGAGGGGCTGAAGGGTGAGGAAATACCGCTGGGGGCCAGGCTCATAGCCGTGGCTAACGCCTATGATGCCATGACCACCGACCGTTCGTATCGTCAGGCGATGACTATCGAACGCTCTATCAAAGAACTGAACAGTTATTCCGGTATCCAGTTCTGTCCCCTGGCTGTGAAAGCCTTGATATCCGGCCTTCACCTGAATACGCATTCATAATCCCGGCTCTCCCGGAAAATCCAGCTATACTTCAAACCTCCTACTCCATTCGGAGTGTTTACACTCTTAGCAGGCAGGTACAAATACGGTATAATATTTTATAGGAGTGTATTTCCGCTTCGCTCTGACGTAATACATACGGGAGGATTTCGTGGCACAAGTCATTACCAGGGAGGAAGAACGGTGGGCTAATCCGGGAGCCCTGGGCCTGGCCGGTTTCGGCCTCAACACCATTTTACTGCAAATACACAATATCGGCTGGATAGAGAGCACGCTACCCCTGATTTTCGGATTCTTCTGGGGCGGCGTCGCCCAGGTAATCGCCGGCATTATTGACGCCCGCCGCGGTGACACCTTCGGCCTGACAGCCTTTGTATCTTACGGCGTCTTCTGGC
>CAYNDI010000180.1:0-4940 GCA_964395955.1 uncultured Dehalococcoidaceae bacterium | reverse complement strand
ACCAAAGTGTATGACCATTCCGTGGCTGAGGCCAGGGCACATTGTGGAATAGTCACCAGCGTAAAAATTACCGACGGTATTACCGGCCAGATATAGTCCGTGAATGACTTTCCAATTTTTATCCAGTGGCTGCAACTTGGTGTTAACATTCAAGCCGCCTAAAACTGTCAATAAGTTATACCCTCCCTTGCCGGCATAGTATGGCGGCTTGTCAACAGTCGTCAACCGGTCAGGGCGCTTACCAAAATCCAGATCCTTCCCCAGCCGCGCCAGCTCATTGTACCTTGTCACTGTAGCCTCGAATGTTTTTACAGGTATTTTTATCTTCTCCGCTAGTTCTTCAATCGTATTCGCTACCACCGCTATTTGTTCAATCTCTTCCCGAAGCTCATCGGTCATCACCAGGATTTTCCCAAGACCAAGACCATGATACGGTATCTCGTCAGGATATTTGGAGTCAAATATCTGCCAAGCTGTCTTACCGGGTTGTCGTTGGATGGCGTTAGCGTTACTCTGAACAGGTACATCTTCGTTTTGAAACCGCTCTCCCAAGAGGTTTACCTGTAGAAACGCAGAGTTAATCAGTGGGCCAGCGGGACCGTGGATCATTGGGGCGTGAGGTGCCGGCTCCATCACCGCACCGGCCCACATAGCCATCTGGTGTCCGTCACCGGTAGACGTCTTTGTCATTGATGCGAGATACGCTGATTGAGGGCAGTATTTCGCCATCATTTCGGCGTTATTACCATAATCCCCCGTGCATAATATCAGTGCCTTTTTTGCGTTGAACTGCAAATAGCCACCGGCGGCATTTTGAGCGATGATGCCGGTGACCCGGCCTTTTCGCTTTCTGAGCAGTTGTTTGGCTCTGGTCTTAAAATAAACGACGACACCTCTCTTCAAAGCATTATCCAGCAGACACTTTGCGACAAGGCGTTCACTATTATACTGGTGGGTGACCGGGTACTGCGGGTAATATTCGGTGGCATTATTAAACGCAGGCAGGGGTGGATACTGGGGTATAATGACCCGGAGGCCGGCAGCGTCTGTCATATCCATCAGCCAATCTCCAGTTTTACCACTCCCTTCAGCCCACATTCTGATCAGTCTTTGATCAGGGTTGTTGGATCCGTATTTCATCAGGTTTAGAATAACCTCATCTTTATCGATTTCGATACCTAGTTTTTTTTGTAATCGACTGCCGATAAAGGCATTATCATGACCGCGAGCCTGACAAGTATTCATCTTTTCCATCAGGACAGTCTTGGCTCCCGTCTCCGCTGCCGAAATCGCAGCACTCAGACCGGCCATTCCGGCGCCAACTACCACTATTTCCGCACTTATTTGTTCCTTGATATCGTTGGGTGGAATTGGATCAGGCTGTATCTCAAAGCTGTATTCTCTCTCCGGTACCATGTCTTTTCGCCTTTGTAGTGGAGGAGCTACCCTAGGAGGTAGACTTCCTACCTCTATTTGAGGTGGCTCGTTGCTTAAACCTGTATCTTTCATTTTTAATACTCCATTTATCACAAATGATAAGCCATGATGTGTCTATACCTTGCTGTGACCTACTCCTAAAAGTGATACCACCTTTTAGGTCAGAGTTATTATTGTTTTATTTTCCCCACCTGGGTGAACAGTTTCAATGTATCCGCCACGTCCCAGTGCTCGGCGATTTTCCCATTCTCAATACGGAAGATATCGACGGTGTCGAAGTTGAGTTTATTGCCAGTGGGAGGATTTCCCAACCACTCTCCTTGATGCGTAGCCGTTACGGTAGAATACATCATCACGGTATCACCTTCAGCTACGATTTTCTTGATGGTATAGTTAAAATCGGGCATAGCTTTGAAAAAATGCTCGTGAAACTTTTTAAACCCAGCTTTCCCCTGCAGTACGTCTTCATTGTGCTGAATATAATCATCCCTCATTATTTCATCAAGACGGCTAAAATCATGCTTCTGGAATACGGTCGTACATAGCTTCTCGACAAGTTTTTTGTTTTTTTCTAGTATGGACATTTCCAGCCAACCTCCCTATTAATTACAATTACTCAATAGCCCCTTGGCATCGATTCCGACCCATCAGCGGTGTTATAAGTCCAGTCTCCAGATTAACTAAGTTTTCTCTAGAATCATCGTGGTTTTATTTTTCCCACCTGGGTAAAAAGTTTCAATGTATCCGCCACGTCCCAGTGCTCAGCGATTTTTCCACCCTCGATGTGGAAGATATCGACGACGTCGAAGTTGAGCTTATTACCCGTCGGGGGATTTCCCAACCATTCTCCTGAATGCGTCGCCGTTGTGGTGGAATACATCATCAAGATATCACCTTCGGCAATGATTTTCTTGGTTTTATAGCTAAAATCGGGCATGGCTTTAAACGTCTGCTCGAAAAACCTTTTAAATCTGGCTTTCCCCTGCGGGAAAGGATCATCATTGTCGTTGTGATGAATATAATCATCCCTCATTATTTCATCAAGACGGCTAAAATCATGATTCTGAAAAACTGATTTACATAGCGTTTCAACGAGCTTTTTACTGTTCGCGGTTATGGACATCCTGTAATCCCTTCGTTTTTTTGTTCAAGGATTTGCCCTCATGTCCTTCGAAAAAATTCCTGGGGCCATTGACACATAGAGTATTTAATACAGCTTCCGGCACACCCATCTCTTTAAGCTGAGGCAAGACTACTTTCTTGATATAGAGATAACCATAGGGATTGCCTTTTTCCATGCTTTCTTTTACGTCAGGCGGATAGAATGCTTCAGGACTAGCCAAACTGCAGTCATGAGAAAGAAGAAGGCGATCAACCCATCCAGTATCAATCAGTAACTTTAAGGTTTCTGTGCGGGAACGTGAACTCAAATTCAGTCCTGGATAACGGTCCATACCGAGGTAGCATCCCTGGTCTAATAACCAAACGAGGTATTCCATATCTTTGGTATCATTGACATGGTCTACAGCGACCCTATGCAGGTCTACACCTTCCTCCTTTAAGATAGCTAATTGTTGTCTGGCAACCTGCTCGTGTGCATAGGAATGCAGTATAATGGGAACCAAAGTCCGGCAGTGAGCTCTGGCTACAGCGCGCAGCATTATTTCCCCCGTTGCCGTTACTCCATTAAAATCGGCAGCTGATTTAAGAATACCGGCCTTAATATCGGTACCTACGATACCTACTTCAATCTCCCGGACAAATAAATCGGCAAACAAGTCAGGGGAAGTCCCGGCTATATGTTCGGGTAAATTCATCCACCATCCGGTACACGCTATGATGTTGACCTTAGTCCGCCGGGAGACTTCAGCCAGTACAGACACATCACGGCCGAGATCGAAAGTTGTAGCATCAACGATCGTATCAACCCCTCCCTTCTCAGCTTCAGTTACTCCTGTGATAATCCGGTCCATAAATCCTTCGCCAAAAAGTTCAGGGTAGTTCTGAGCGACAAAACCCTGGCTCATGACGTGTTCGTGCATAAGTGTAAAACCTAGATCTTTTGTATCTAACGGTCCAAGCACGGCATTCACAATACTCATAACTTGAGACCTCCCTACTGATAATCAATATATACCGATGGTTGTTTAAGCATTTTATCTCATTCGGTCGGCTATTTCCTCCAACTTTTCTTCAATAAACATCTGTGCTTTAAGCAAATCTTTTTCATTAGGTCTATCCCGGATATCTCCGTGGAAAGTTCTGGGTGTAGGGTCATTAAGATACTTGCCCGGGCAGCAAAACCGTCCTATACATTGAAAGCCTATATGCTCTATTTCCAACGCCAGTAATCGCGAGGCGGGATCAGCCTCTTTGGCCCCGAATTCATAGCCGCCGTAGGTGATAAACACTACCGCCTTGGGGGAATCGGGACTCAGAACAATTTTTCTATGAGCTTTCTTCGGGTCTTTTGTATGTTTGGGTATGGGTTCGGTAATATAAGGAATGGTCTCATCCCTGAACCCCAATGTTATTCGCGGATCGAACCCCCATATGAATCCCCTCAACACGTTTAAAACTTCATTGTAAGGCAAATGCGCCCTGAGTCCGGAGCCAATGCACACGAAATCATATTGACGAATATCATAGGGAGGTCTGAGAATATCATCCGCTTTCTTGCGAATTTTGAAAATATCACATTGCCAGCCCTGGTTTTCAAAAGTTTCCTTAATCCTTTGTGCAACCTTTTCTGTGTTGCCTGTGAAAGAAGCATACATTATCAAACATTTCTTACTCATTTTCACCTCTATAACTTTTGTTGTCTCGGAAGACTCTCTATTATTGAGTTTTCTAGAGAATCACTGTTGTTTTATTTTCCCAACCTGGGTAAACAGTTTCAATGTATCCGCCACATCCCAGTGCTCAACGATTTTCCCATTATCAATACGGAAGATATCGACTACGTCGAAGTTGAGCTTATTACCCGTCAGGGGATTTCCCAACCATTCTCCTTGATGCGTCCCCGTTACGGTAGAATACATCATTACGGTATTACCTTCAGCTATGATTTTCTTGACGGTATAGCGGAAATCGGGCATGGCTTTGATAAACTGCTCGTGAACCTTTTTAAATCCAGCTTTCCCCTGTGGCGGATCATCATTGTGATGAATATAATCATTTCTCATTATTTCGTCAAGACGGCTAAAATCATGATTCTGAAAAACTGATTTACATAGCGTTTCTACGAGCTTTTTATTATACGCTTTTATTGACATCCTGTGATCCCTCCCTTTTTTCCATGTGTCAACTGGCCAATAACCCAAAGAGCTGTGAGGATGTACCTGATTGTACTCCTTTCTCCACTGCTCATTCAAAACATTCACTTATCATTGTTGCAAAAAAGGTCTGCCAATTCTCACGCCTGAAGCCTAAGTGTAGGCCTATCAGATAAAAAACATACTATATTGATTCGGTCAATGACTCCAGCGTATTGGTTATTTATC
>CAYNDI010000179.1:0-4943 GCA_964395955.1 uncultured Dehalococcoidaceae bacterium | reverse complement strand
TTGCGGCGGAAGGGCAACCAGCTTCAGGCTATCCACCGTGTCCGGTTGACTCGTCAATGTCCTTTCCCAGGTATTACCGCCGTCCGGACTCCGCCAGAGTCCCGCCGTGGCCGGGCCGTTACCGAATGTAAGCATATAAAGAGTCATATCTTGACTGTATCGGGGCGAAGGCGCCAGGTCGACTATTGTCTCGAGGGTGGTATCAACCAGGCTGAGCTGGTTCCAGGATAAGCCGGAATCGCGGCTTATCGAGATGGCGCTGCCATCGCCGCTGGTGAAGGCATACATATTGCCTGTTATCTCAAAATCGTGTGCCAGGAGCACGCCGGTCTGCCCACCGCCGGTTGGTGCTTTGCGACTTCTCGTCCAGCTTTCGCCGCCGTCGTTGCTGATGTATGTCATAGCGCTGTCCGCGGCGCCGGCTAATAAAATAACACCTGTTTCATCGCCATAAACCGCCAGTCCGGCGATGTCGATATCGCTCTGTCCGTAGGCTGAGGCGGTATTCAGGTCGATTGCCATTGATTGGCCCGGCGCCGTATTGCCTTCGATTTTATAGACGTCTCCTTCACCGGTGCCGGTATCCAGCGCAATATAGCAGACGACTTCTTCCGGAATAGAGTCGCCGTTCTCTATATTCGGGAAGGCAATCTTGGCAGATTCGGCTACGGCATCCAGCCTGGCGTATCCTATATCGGCGTTCCACTCCATATTGCCGGTTTTGGTCATAATATAAGTATCGCTTTCATCGGTCGTCACTGCCACTATCTGCCGGTCGGCTGCGAAGTCCGGTGAAAAATCCACGGCGCAGATATCATAGTCACCTATATCGGTGTCTGCCCAGGCGGGTAAAACGTCATACTCGTCCAGGATATAAAGGCCGCCGAACTCGGCGCTGTCTTTGTCTGTGGTGCCTGCCAGGATGATATTACGGTTCAGCCAGGCCACGTCGATTGAGCTGATTTCTATCTGGTCTGTCCCGGCGCCTCCCGGGTTGGGGGGCAGTAGTGTAAAGGTCATGCCGCCGTTCGTCGACCGGTATACCGACGAGGTTGTGGCGTAATACACCGTATCGGTGTCATGGGGGGATACTGCTATTCCGGTTATGTCGTCCCGCACATTACCGATATACTCCCAGCTATAGCCGCCATCTGTGGAGCGGTACAGCGTATAGTCCAGACCTTTTACATAAGCGTATAGAGTGCCATCAATGGATTTAATAATGTGCCGGATGTCAGAGCCATTTGCCAGTACCCGTTTGCCCGCGTCTCCCTCGGCGGGAATGCTGACTTTTGTCCACCTGACCGCGTCGGAGACCGCCACGACCGGATAGATGTGTGAGGTGATTATATTCAAGCCTATGAGTGGAATCAGAGTTATGAAAAATAGCCAGGTTATAAAAGGACGAAATTCCACGTTTTGTGCACTCTCTACACTCTTGGCTTTTGACACATGGCGAATTTTACTCCGAAAACAGTGTAAAGTCAATACTTATAGCAACTAATTTTGAAGATATTTGAATATATTCAGACTTGGAGTATATACTAAAAAGGATATTTCAGGAATGTGAAAGTAGCTAATGGTTACGGACAACAACGAAATTGATGAAGGTATCGGCTACGTTGGCTATCGTGAGGCCTTCGACCTGGTCAGCGCTCATGTCCGGCCGGTAGATATCGAGGAGTTGACTCTGGATTCCAGCGTCGGTCGCATCGTAGCCGCGGATATGGTCGCCCGTATCAGCTATCCATCTGTCGATGTCTCCCTCAAGGATGGTTTTGCGGTAAAATCTCAGGAAGTGACCGGTGCTGCAGCGCAACACCCGGTTCATTTGAAGATTATCGGTTCTGTCTTCGCCGGTTCTAAATTTAAGGGCGAGGTAATGAAAGGGACAACCGTTAAAATATGCTCCGGAGCGCCGATTCCCCGGGGAGCGGATGCGGTGGTATCCGGTGAGTTCGGCGAAGAAATATCGCCGGAGGAAGTATCCGTCAAAGCCAATGCGGAGCCGGGACGTAACATCCTGCCGGCCGGTGGTGAGGTAACCGCCGACGCTACTATTGTCAGGAAAGGCGGCCGGCTATTACCGGGGTATCTGGGACTGGCGGCGGCGGCTGGCATCAATCGCGTCGGTGTCTACCGCCGACCGAACGTGGCGGTTATCGGGGTGGGTGACGAGGTGGTAGCCCCCGGCCAAAACCTGGCCCCCGGTCAGCTTTATGCCAGCAATCTGGTTACCATGCAGGCCTGGCTATCATCTTTCAGGATTTCCTGTGTTACCTCGGTAGTTAATGATAACGAAGAGTCTATCGAACAGGAACTGCTTAAATGTATATCCGGCGTCGATGCCGTTCTCACCAGCGGTGGCGCCTGGGGGAGTGAACGCGACCTCGTTATCGGTTGCCTGGATAAACTCGGCTGGCGGGAGATATTTCACCATGTTCGTATGGGCCCGGGCAAAGGAATTGCCTTTGGCTTATGGCGGGACAAGCCCATCTTTTGCCTGCCGGGCGGCCCGGCCAGCAACGAGATGGCTTTCCTCCAGCTTGCCCTCCCCGGGATACTACGTATGGCCGGTGATACCCGGCACCCTCTCCAGACAGTTCACGCCAGGCTCAACGAGAGTCTCAGGAGCCGCCACCGGGCGTGGACGGAATTCAAGGATGCTACACTATCGCGTGATGACCGCGGCGATTATGCCGTTGATCTTTATAAAAACAGGAGCCGTTTACAGGCAATCGCCAGCGCCAATAGCCTGGTATGCATTCCGGAAGGCGTGAATTCATTAAACAGCGGCGATATTGTCCCCGTACAGGTTCTGGCGTCCCGCCTGGATGAAATCTGAAAAGCCCTGCCGATAAAGCTTCCCTTTGCACCAATTTACCCATAAAAAAGAGAGCCCCCCGGGTTTCGGGGGGCTCTCCGAGTATCAGGATTATTATCCGTTAAGTCGTGGTTAGACGGAACGTCTGGTTCTGACTATCAGGATAATTACCGCGATTACCAGGACCGCGCCGATGATGATGATCGCCCAGATAAAAGCAGGAGTGATCGTCTCTTCAGCCGGAGGTGTGAACGTGAGGGCCGGAGGCGGCGCTGGGGTCGTTACGGTAATCTGCGGAGGTGGAGTTGTCGTTACCGTGATTGGCGGAGGTGCAGGTTCGGCCGGTACGGCGACTGTGAAGCTGCCGATAGATGACCAATCGCTTTCGACCGGTTCGAGTGTCCTGACTCTCCAGAAGTACGTCTTGCCAGCCTCAAGGGTCACGTTAGGTACGATAGCGGTGGTCGCTACCTGTTCGCTGACCATCGGTACCGCAAAGGCCGTACCCTCGGAAAGCTGGAATTCGTACATGGTGGCCCCGGTTGACGGGCTCCAGGAGAATGCAGGAGTCTCGCTGACGTCCGTAGCACCGGCAATCGGTGAACCGATTAGAGGTACTATCGCCGCAGAAGGAGCTACGGTGAAGCTGCGGGTCTCGGAGAAGCCGCCGTTAAACGGTAGCGTAGCCGAAACTCTCCAGTAGTACGTCATACCAGGTTGGAAGACATTCCTCCCCCAAACTGAAGTGACCGTATCACCAGGTGCCGCACTGGCTACTGCTAATGGCGCTGCAATCATCTCGTTGAATCCTGCATCCAGAGCTACGAAGAGCGTGTAACTGGTGATCATCGGATTAGCACGCGTCCAGGTGAAGACCACCTGCTCGGCATCGGCCAGCATGGCTGACACTATGTCGAACAGAGCGCCGTCGGCCGGGCCGATTAATACGGGCGCCGCGGACGGTGCTGATACGATGTCCTCGAAGTAGTAGATACCGGGTCCGAAAGCTCCAGCGATGTCGATGCTGTATAGCTTCTTACTCGTCGCTGTTGAGACGACTTTCAGGGCTGAGCCGGGCACGGTATTCATGGTATATGGTGATGCCGCGGCGCTGCCATACCTGGTCCCCCACATAATACCGGTGTGTACCGGTATGGTCGGTGCCAGGGTGTGGACTAAGTAAGATATATCGGCGGCCGCGTCGGCCTGCAACACGTAGAGAATACCGTCAGACAGTTGCATGCCGGTATTGACTTCAGCACCAGCGGCTGCGGGTACGTTCAAAGTCTTGAACTCGCCGAAGAAGACGGCCGGAGCCCGGTATACTGCGTTGGAGCCTGTTGATGCGGCGTAGATGTAGTCCGTGGGACTCAGTCCGGTGGCGGCTACATACAGATTAACGCCGAATTCAGCCGTGAACAGCGTCGGGGTCCAGGTGGCGCCTCCGTCGGTGGAGAAGACCACGCTGCCGCCGCCGGCGACCAGTTTGCCGTCGCCTAGGCTGATCAGGTTAAAGACAGCTCCGCTTATCGCGGTATCAACACCCGCGCTCCACAGGGAGCCGCTGTTGGTGCTCTTGTAGACCAGCACGCCCGAGGCGGCGTAGACTACCGTGGCGCTTTCAACGCAAAGGTCGTTGATGATTGCGCCCGGATAGGTGGTCTTGCGCGACCAGCGGGTTAAACCGCCGTCAGAGGTTACGTAAATGTCCGCAGCACCTCCACCGGTCTTGTCGGCAGCGTAGATGACATCCGGGTCATCCGGGATGCCGCGCAGCATGAAGTTAGGTGAGGTGGCGGTCTGGGTTACGCACAGGATTCTGGCGGTGCCCGTCGGGGCAATTCTGTAGACGGAAGCTTCGCCAAGGTCGTAGGCAGCCATGTACCAGGTGCTGCCGTCCGGCGAGAACATGATGTCACTTATTACGACATTCGCGCTGTCCATCAGGGCGAAGTCGTTCCAGGTGTTGCCGTAGTCGGTGGATTTTGACAGTGCCGAAGCAGCGCCGCGCTTGGCACCGATAACTGTGTCTCCGGCGAAGGCGACGATAACCATGTCATCCACGGGAGCGGCCTCGTCCACGCCGATTCTCTTCAGCGTGCGGGCGGAAGCCGCCGTC
>CAYNDI010000178.1:0-4944 GCA_964395955.1 uncultured Dehalococcoidaceae bacterium | reverse complement strand
TCCTCGCCGGCCTTGACGGCGCGGGCTATCCTTTCCTGCCCCTCGCGGCTGGCTTCTTCAAGCTGCTTTTTGACCTGCTCCTCGCCGCGGGCCGACTGCTCTTTGAGAGACTCGGCCTGGTCCATGCTTTCCCTGACGCGTTTGGAACGTTCATCCAGCATGCGCATGACCGGTTTATAGGCAAAGACGCGCAGGACAACCAGCAGGATGATGAAAGTTACGACCTGTGTTAATAACACGGGTATATTTATGCCTAACTTGTAAGGAAGATCCTCCATAATAACCCCCTGACAAAAACCGCCTGAAAACAAGTTTCAGGACTTAATCCCGGACTAGCTTAATAAAAACATCCAGGTAATAGCCGCCATGCCGACAACAACTCCGATGACCATGACGGCGGCCGCAATAACGGCAATAAAGACGGGAATGCCACTTTCTTCCATGATGCCTCTCCTCTATCCTGATAATAAGATTCCGACTACGCTACCATGGCAAGTATAATGGCCACAATCAGGGCGTAGATGCCGATAGCCTCGGCCAGAGCGATGGCCAGAATCATGTTGGTCTGGATGGGGCCCCTGGCCTCGGGATTGCGTGCCAGACCCTGCATGGCGCCGTATCCGAGAATACCGATACCAATGCCGGGACCGAGAGCACCCAGGCCCATTGCCAGACCCGCCGCTAACATTTTGACTGCTTCAGCGTCCATGTAATACCCTCCTGAAAAGTTTTATATTTACTCATGCCCCTGTGACTCCGACCCGTGGGCAGAAGACACGGCCATGGTGACGAATACCAGCGTTAACAGACTGAAAATAAGCGCCTGAACCACTCCGATTAACAGTTCAAGTCCGTAGAACGGTATGGCCAGGACCCAGGGAACCAGGAAAGCGGCTATCAGCAGTAGTATCTCTCCCGCCGTCATGTTGCCGAAGAGACGGAAGGTGAAACTGATAATGGTGATAAACCGGCTGAGCAGTTCCAGCCCGCCGACAAAAGCGTCGATAACACCCGAGAAGATGTCCATAATACTGAGTTTGCCCTTAAAAATACGGCCGATGCTGCGGAAAAGCGGGCCGAAATGGAAATACTGCTTGAGCCAGCCCATGCCAAGGGTTTTGAGCCCGAAATAGGCCACGAAAATAAAGGAGACCAGCGCCAGGGCCAGCGGGGTATTGACATCCGTATTGGCGCCGCGTATCAGTTCGTATTTATGCTCAATATATTCTTCCCCGTCGATAGTGACGACCTCATATTCCTCTTCGTGGCCATCTGCAGTAGTCACATGTGCAGGTTCCGATACCGGTTCGTATTTTATCAGTTCAATAGAGCCAAAGCCGGGAATCAGGCTGAGCCAGGCGTTGAAGAGGACGAAAAGGAAAATAGTACAGACAACCGGGAAAAACTTACGCCCGTTTACCTCGCCGGCGATGCTATTACACAGGTCGTATATCCAGCCGAGAATAAACTCGAAAGCCGTCTGCAACCGGCGGGGAACTATCTGCATCCGCCGGGTGACCACCCAGGATATAACCACCAGAAAGATTACCGTAATCCATCCCGCCAGCACGCCGTTGGTAATCGGCAGGCCGAGAACATGGAACAATACCGGCGCGGGAAGATGGGGCTCGGGCTTGGGGACGCTCATCCATGACAGCCAGCTTATCTTACCCAAGAGGCTCTGACCAATGGCGCCGGCCATCAAACCAAGGACAATGATAGCGATAACGATAACGGCAATGATAATTAAAACGGGGAAAGAACAGCCCAGACAACCGCGCTTTTTGGGCCCGGTCACTAACCGTTCTCCTTGTCTTTCCGGTTATTCATGAGGGGTCGAATCATCTGATAAACACCGTATACAGCCACCACCAGCCCCAAGAGCAACCCGCCTATCATAAACAACGGTTCAGTATTGAATCTGTTATCAAGCCAGAGGCCGGCAAACGTTCCCCCCACAATGCAGATACCTATGAAGAATCCCACCCCGGTCAGCCTAAGAGCCGCCGCCCATCTATTCATGCCGACCTCAACATACTGACCTTGAGCATAATACCAGAATCGGGTACTTCAGGTCAAGCCAGTGATAAGGGGTACTTAAAATGCCTGTCGATAATCATTTAACAGCCACGATAAATCAGTTTAAGAAATCATTCCCGTATAATTATTATAGTAGTTTAAGCGCGCTTGCCCTTGAGCGGAGACGACCCGAAATCGCCGGCTTTGACCTCGCCGGAGACATCGTCGCCGGATATCTTGATATTATAGGCCAGGTTCATCTTGCCCATGGGACTTTCTATTTCCATCTCCCAGGTAACATCGTCCCCGCTTACCTTGCCGCCGCTGAACTCCATATTCCCCATGGGGCTTTCCATGGTACCGCCGACATTGCCGCCGTCAGTCTTCAGCGTTAACTTGGACTCCTGTTTACCCATCGGGGTGTCAATTTCGACGTTATAAGTGCCGTCAACAGCCATTTTCATGCCTCCTAATGATTTTCCGCCTTGACAAGTTTCAACGCATATTAGCACCGTGATAATTCAATGTCAAATGAAAAAGCCCCGCTTTACGTCGGGGCTTTTCAATATCATGCGGCAGATTGCCGGCTATGACTTGCGCTTATCAAAATCATCCAGGTCAAGGGTATTGATAAAATCGTAAAAAGCCGACATCTTTTTCTTCATTTCTTCATCGGTAACCCGGTGCCCCTTGCCCTCTCCCTCGCCGGCCTCTTCGAAGATAGGCTTACCGGTCTCGGTGTCCAGTAAAATACCGGCTTTATCCAGTACCGATTCATCGGCATAAATAGGTACGCCGGTCCTTACCGCCAGAGCCAGGGCGTCGCTCGGGCGGGAATCAACCTCCATCTGTTTTCCGTCAATATCGAGAATAACTCTGGCGTAGAAAGTGTCATTTTTCAGGTCGTTGACAATGATTGAGTTAACCGCAGCACCGAGAGTATCAATGACCGAGTTAAGCAGGTCGTGGGTCAACGGCCGGGGTACCGCCACTCCCTGCAATTTCACGGCTATAGCATCCGCCTCCGCCGGGCCAATCCAGATAGGCAGATAACGGTCCGATGCTTTTTCTTTGAGAATAACTACCCGCTGGTAGTTCATGAGACTAACCCGGATGCTATCGATGCTCATCTCTATCATGTCTTGCCTCCCTCACCCTTTTCTCACCCGTCGTCTTTAATTCTAATCCCTGCCGTGAACCCTGTCAAATAAACAAATTACATCAAGGGACAATAATACTTCAGTTTACAGTTGTCGGTCGTGGGGAAAGGGGGAATATAGAAATCACCCTCACCCTGCCCTCCCCCATCAAGGGGGCGTTGTATCAATAGTACTTGTCATGTCACCCTGAGCCCGCCGTAGGCGGGCGTGAGGGTCTGGTCGGGTGGTTTTCAGCTTTGACCAATTAGATTCTCACGTCGCTATCGCTCCTCAGAATGACTTTTAATACAAAGCCCATCAAGGGAGAGGGATAATATCTTACGTGACAAGCTGCTTATGGTACGGGGTCGGCCAGGGCGGGAAAAGATAACATGCGAGAGGGGGGGGACATATCCGCGGGCTAAGCCGCTGGTGATACGGGGCGGCTTGGGTGGGAAAAGATAATAACCGAGGGGCGGCGGGGGTTATTTATTCTTCCCTATTTCCTCCGTTACTACTCGAGAAAATTGACGTGATAATCCTGGTAAAGAAATCAACAGCCGTTCTCTGTCTGAAACCGGCCAGAAACGCCAGCGCGATGGGGAGAGCCGTGACGCCGATTTTGTTTAGAACCGTCCCCTCGGACGATATGGCGGTAGCGTTCGCTGTGGCCGCCTCCTGGAGTGGAACGCCGCTGACTGCCAGCAGACCGGCCTGCAAAATGAGATAGACAACCGCTCCCATGGAAAGGCCGAGAAAAGGATGCAAGTAATACCACGGCATGTACTGCCTATCAAAGTCCTGTTTAGCAATATGCGTGTGCATGGCTAAAAAAGCATCTACGATACCACCTATCCCACCCCATATGGCACAGGCCAGGCAAACAAAGGCGGTGTTTTCCAATCTACTTTGGCCTGGAACAAGCGTATAAACGACAATACAATATACGAAAAGAAACAACAATGATAAATTCCACAAAGTTATTAGTCCGAAAAACAATGGATGATCTTCTCTAGAATCATATGCCCTGATTAATCTTTGTTTGACCTTATCGAACTTGCCTATGATGGCACATTTATCCTGACTGGCGGTGTTGATAAGATTGTTCGCATCATCCAGCAACTTATTACAATCGCCAGTGACGGCGGTGCTGATGCTCACATCAGCCACCAGTCCTGCGAGCCTTTCCAGTTCCTGCAAGAATAGCATTTTTTGATTCGCGGAGTCTTCAACTATCAAGCTTTTTCCCTGGTCTCCGAGAACTATTTTTATATAATCATCTCTCCTGGCTCGTTTTTCCGCTTCTTTTTTAGCTTCTTTCTCTTTATTCCAAATCATGTTTGCCCCCTTTTTGGCATCAATTGTACTTATCAATAATGTTTTGTTATTATAGCACTTATTTATGTGAAGTCAAGTGAAGCGCGCCGGGAAAAAGGGGTGAAGATTCAGGGATACACAGCGGATGATTCGAGGGCGGCCAGGGTGGGAAAAGATGAGAAACGAGGGGCGGGGGAAATGGGTGTTTTACAGTTTCTTTATCAGGGCACTCATTCTTGCCCCACCTCCACCGGTGTCTTTATAATGCATGGGAAAACGGGATTTAGAGGTTGACAAATATCATTATTATTTGTGCTATAATATACCATCACCCTGCCCGAATAAAATCCCATTAAAAAACGGAGGACAGAGTATGAATAAAGACCAAAAAGCCGTCGTCTGGTTCAAAGAAGTTACCAAAAAGGACATACCCCTCGTGGGAGGGAAAGGTGCCAACCTGGGAGAAATG
>CAYNDI010000177.1:0-4949 GCA_964395955.1 uncultured Dehalococcoidaceae bacterium | reverse complement strand
GGGGGAAAGAAATACTCAGAACCGGGGAAAGAGCGGCTATGTCAGAATCTCCTGGGATGAGGCCCTGGATATCATCGTCAGTGAGTTAAGAAGAGTTATCAAGAAATACGGCCCTACTGCCATACTGGCGCAGTCGGACGGGCACGGTGAAACAAAGAATATACACGGTCCCCACGGCTGCCAGAGAAAGCTCCTGCAACTACTGGGAGGATATACACTTCAGCAGAGAAATACCGATAGCTGGGAAGGATGGTACTGGGGCGGTAAGCACGTATGGGGAAGTGAGCCTGTAGGTCAGGCAAGGCCGGTAACCAATGTCGTACCGGATATGGCCGCTAATTCCGAGATGGTTCTTTTCTGGGGTTGTGACATGGAGACGACTACCTGGGGATGGCAGGGACAGCTGCCGAGTCGTCTGTGCTACTGGTTCACCGACCTCGGTATCAAGCAGATATACATCTGCCCGGAAGTCAACTATGGCTGCGCCGTTCATGCCGATAAGTGGATACCCATCAGGCCCAACACCGATGCCGCTATGAGACTGGCGGTAGCTTATGTATGGCTAACAGAAGGTACTTATGATAAGGAATACATTGCCAAGCATGCTGTTGGCTTCGATAAGTTTGCCGATTATGTTCTGGGTAAGGAAGACGGTATACCCAAGACACCTAAATGGGCGGAGGGGAAGAGTGGCGTTCCGTCCCGGATTATCAAGGCGTTAGCCCGGGAGTGGGCTAAGAAACCTACTTCAGTATCGCATGGTAATGGCGGTTCGGCTATCAGGGGACCTTACGCCAGCGAACCCGCCAGGATTGAGGCTTGTCTGCTGGGTATGCAGGGACTGGGTAAACCCGGCGTGCATTTCTTTAAGTGGATTGAATGGGGCCTGTTCGTTGAGGACAAGGAATATCCCATGCCCCGTGGGATAGTCCAGCCTGACGTAAACGCGGCCGCTCAGGGAGAAGGAATGACTCCTCCTAATATAACAGCAATGATGGCTGCAAATAACGAATCGAGATTGAAGCTGCCGGGGCCGCAGCAGATTATTCCCAAGACCCTCATTCATGACGCTATTCTTAATGCTCCACTCACCTGGTACGGCAATACCAGCGCAGGTAAACCGCGAGAGGACCAGTTCGTTCTGTACCATTACCCGGCGGAAGGGTGCTCCGAACTGCACATGATCTGGACCGACACGCCCTGCTTAATAACCTGCTGGAACGATACAAATACCACGGCTAAAGCATACCAGAGCCCCAATATTGAGTTTATGATGGCCCAGCATCCGTGGATGGAGAACGACTGCCTCTTCGCCGATATCCTGCTGCCGGTTAATACGAAGTTCGAGGAAGAGGATTTAGCCTCGGATATCTTCAGCGGCCAGTTTCATACCGTTATCCTCGAGGAGCAGTGCATTGAACCAAAGGGAGAGTCGAAGTCGGACTACGAGGTAGTCTGCATGATTGCCGAAAGGATGGGACTGCTTAAAGAGTACACTGAAGGCAGAACCGTCGAAGAGTGGCGGCAGTTCGGTTACAAGTATTCGCTTGTAGCCGATAAGATAAGCTATGAGGAACTCAAGGAAAAAGGTTATTATGTGGTACCGGCCGATCCCAACTGGGGGGATATTAAACCCGGCCTCTATGACTTCTACAAGGACCCGGAGAATAACCCCTTGCAGACTCCCTCCGGGAAGCTGGAGTATTATTCCCAGGCTCTTGCGGATAATTTCCCCGACGACAACGAGAGACCGCCGGTACCTCACTATGTGGAAGGCGGCCCGGGATATACTCATGACGAGAGCCTGTCCAGCGAGCGGGCGAAGAAGTATCCCTTGCTGGTAATGTCCAATCACGGCCGTTGGCGGATACACGCCAATCTCGATGATATCAGCTGGTTCCACGAAATAGAGACGTGCAAGGTCAAGGGACCGGACGGATATCATTACGAGCCCTTATGGATTAATCCGGCGGAAGCCGCTAAGAGGGGTATCAGGAACGGTGATGTGGTGAAAATTCATAATGAAAGGGGTGCTGTCCTCGCCGGAGCCTACGTAACCGAGAGGTTGATGCCCGGCGTGGCCTACATAGACCACGGGGCGAGGTACGACCCGATAATCGTGGGCGAGCTCGATAGAGGCGGCGCCATCAATACTATTTCTCCACACGGCGGCACTTCTAAACACTGCGCCGGAATGGCCACCAGCGGATTCCTGGTCGAGGTCGAGAGGGTTAATGTGGATGAATTGAGAGGGAAATACCCCGAAGCCTTTAACAGGCCATATGACCAAGCCACGGGGCAGGTAATAGACCGGGTCATGGTATAAATCATTGCCATATTACGCTAGATTAATCCGGGGTACCGGTAAAATGCTACCCCGGGTTAATTGCACCCTATATTAGCAGGGAGTATATAATGCTGCTTGTAATTGGGATCACCGGAGCTTCCGGAGTGATATACGGCATCCGGCTGCTTGAAGTACTATCGACCAATAAAGAAGTAGAGACGCACCTAATCATTTCTCAAGCCGGTGAAGAAATTATAAAGCACGAGACCGATTGGAAACTGGAAAAAGTGAAAGCGCTGGCGGATGTCAATTATGACATCAACGATATCGGCGCCAGGCTTTCCAGCGGTTCATTCAAGAGAGACGGTATGGTGATTGCCCCCTGCAGCATGAAGACCCTCGCGGCACTGGCAAACTCGTATACGGACAACCTGATAGCCCGCGCCGCCGATACCGCTTTGAAAGAGAGAAAAAGACTGGTGCTGCTGCCGAGAGAGACCCCGCTTCACCTGGGTCACCTGAGAAACATGGTGAAACTCACCGAGATGGGGGCCGTTATTCTCCCGCCGATTCCCGCTTTTTATCATAAACCGCAGACAATCATGAACCTGATTGACCATACCATCGGCAAGGTCCTGGATATCTTTGATATCAACCACAACCTCTTTAAAAGATGGGACGGCCTGGCGGACAAAGAGAAATAATCCTGATTTACTTTTTCAGGAGTGATTCCAGCTTTTCGAGGCGGGTGCCACGCTTTCTGGCTATTATCGTAAAAGCCCGGGGAACGTCCGCCATCAGGGACCTTGATTGCTCGGCGGCGTCCGTATAGAACTTGATAATCGCCTCTTCTATCTCCACGGCCTGTTTCAAAGCTTCGGCGTAGTCCGTGCCTTCTTTAACCGCCGTTTTCAGGGCATAGCCGTCCGGGTCTATATTAAAAGCAAAACAGCCCTCGATGGCATCGGTGATAACCCCGTAGTACGCCCTTTCAACCTGGGTAATGTACTTCTTGTTTTCTTGAGCAAAAGAGAGTAAAGTCTCGGCATCTCCGGCGTTACGCCGGGCCAGATTTTCGTAGAATTCCGCCGAGTCGTTCTCCAGTTTCTTGGCAAAGGAAACGCCCTCGGAAGCTGTATGTAGTATCATCTGCAGTTAACCCCCGTTATTAAAACCACCTTTGAATGACGACCTTGCTTTCCGTGAAGAAGCGGACGGCTTCCCGTCCCTGCGTGTGCAATACGCCGTAGAACGAGTCCTTCATGCCGCTGAAGGGGAAGAATGCCATCGGTGCTACAATACCGATGTTGATACCGACGTTGCCGCTTTCGATGTTGTACTGATACTCCCGGGCGCTTTTTCCGTTGGAAGTGAAGATGGAGTGCCCGTTGCCGAACGCATTAGCATTAGCAATCTTGATAGCTTCGTCAAGGTCCTTCACCCGCATGATGGACATTACCGGCCCGAAAATTTCCTCGGAGCCTATTTTCATGTCCGGCGTGACGTTTTCGAAGACCGTCGGGCCGAGGAAACAAGTATCGGGGTAGTCGCCCGCAATATTGAAATCTTTTCTACCGTCGAGAATGAGTTTCGCACCCTGCTCGATGCCGCTCTCTATGTAGCTGATGATATTTTTCTTTTTCTCCGTGTCACGCACCGGCCCCATCTGAACCGACTCATCGAGTCCGTAGCCTATCTTGATGCTCTTGATTTGCGCGACGACCTTATCCACGAAATTCTTGTAGAAGGCGTCGTCCTCGCCGACAATGACGGCGTTAGCGGCCGACAGGCAGCGCTGACCGGCGTTGCCGAAGAACGATGTCATCATGGCCGCCACGGTTCTATTCACATCGCAGTCGGGCATGATGGTCATAAAGTTCTTGGCGCCGCACTGGGCGATAACCCTTTTCCCCGTCTCCCCGCACCGCTTGTAGATAACGTCCCTTCCGGTGGGGGTGGAACCCACGAAGGTTATGCCGACGATGTCCGGGTGCTCCAGCATACTGGTAACCACGGTTCTGCCGCCGTGCACCATATTCCATACCCCCGGCGGAAACCCGGCTTCTTCCGCCAGTTCCGTAAGCTTGGTCTGGCTGTTGGGGACTTCGCTGGACGGTTTTACGATCACACAGTTCCCGGTAGCCACCGCGTACGGCACCGACCAGAGCGGAATCATAAAGGGAAAGTTAAAGGGGCCGATGACGCCGAAGACTCCCAGCGGTGTCGGGATTACCCACTCGTCAATGCCGTGGGCGATATCCTCCGAATAATACCCCTGCTGCAACGTGGGGATGCCGCAGCCGACCTCGACGTTTTCGATGCCCCGCCGGGTCTCGCCCCTGGATTCATCGATGGTCTTGCCGTGTTCCTGCGTCTGTATCCGGCTGACTTCCTCAAAATTCTCTTCCAGCAGCTCTTTTAACCGGAAGAGGTATCTCGACCTGGCCACCGGCGTCGTCCTCCGCCAGTCGGGGAAGGCCGCTTTGGCCGCTTCCACAGCCGCGTCCATCTCTTCGCCGGTGGAGATGGGGACTCTGGCAATCGTCTTGTACGTAGCGGGATTCACCACGTCGATGACCTCACCTTTAGACTCCACCCATTCCCCATCGATATAATTTTTAAGGGTTCTGACCTCTTTTATGGGTTCTTCTAGAAGAGCCAT
>CAYNDI010000176.1:1738-4974 GCA_964395955.1 uncultured Dehalococcoidaceae bacterium | reverse complement strand
GACCCGTTTAACGAAGACATCATTGAAGCCGGCAAGAAACTTACCGGTGGCAGGGGCTTCGATACTGTTATCGATGCCAGCGGGAACATCGCCGCCGCCAAACAGGCTATCGACCTGGCGGATAACGGCGCCACGATTCTCTGGGCGGCCGTCTACGGCAAGGACGTAGAAATCGGTGTTTCGCCGTTCCTGCTGTATGCCAAGGAACTCACCATTACCTCCACGTTCGTTTCTCCCTATTCTTTCCCGCGTTCGCTGAACCTGCTCTCCAAGCTCGAACTCAAGCCGCTTATCACGGATATCGTTCCTTTGAAAGACATTGCCGGGGCGTTCGAGCTGCATAAAACAGGCAAATCGATAAAGATACTTATCCAACCGTAAAATATGCGAAGAAAACGTTGTTTCATTTTTTTATGAGGAGTATATTTTTATGGCTGATCCGAAAGAAGTAAAACGTCTTCAAGAACTGGCGCGTGAAATGCGTGAGAAACTACTTAATCTGTGCGGCCACTACGATGGGATAGTACACATCGGAGGAGACCTTTCGATGACAGACCTCCTCATCGGGCTCTATCATCACGGCATGAAAGTAGACCCCGGAGACATTAAAGCCCCGACGAGAGACCGGTTCCTCCTGAGCAAGGGGCATGGTGCGGTTTGCATGTATATAGCCATGTCCTTAAGGGGCTATTTCAATTACGACGAGATTCTGGAAACATATGGCCATCTGGACAGCGCCTACGGCATGCATCCCTGTAAAATACAGCTTCCCGGCGTAGAATGTTCCACCGGTTCTCTGGGGCAGGGCCTTGCCATAGCGGTGGGTCTGGCGTTTTCCGCCAGGCAGAAGAAGGAAACGCACCGTGTGTTCTGCATGATGGGTGATGGCGAGACCTGTGAAGGTGAAATCTGGGAAGCCGCGAATACGGCGGGTTCTTATAAACTGGGTAATCTGGTCAGTATTGTTGATAGAAACAAGCAGTTGATGACCAGTCTGGACGGCGATTATATGCACCTTGAACCGTATGCGGATAAATGGAGGGCCTTTAACTGGAATGTAGTGGAGCTGGACGGGCATGATATGGGCCAGATTATTGATGCCCTCGATAATCTGCCGCCCGTTACCGTTGAAAAGCCGACCGTGCTCATTGCCTCTACAATCAAAGGTAAAGGGGTTTCCTTTATGGAGAGAAACATCGGCTGGCACGCGGGTGCACTGAGTAAAGAAGATATGGAAAAGGCCATCGCTGACGTCGAAGCCGCCTTTGTTCAGGAAAGGAGTGCATCATAATGAAGATGACGTTTAACTTCGGCAGTTTTCTGTCGGCCAGGTCGGTCATGGGTGACACCATGCTTGAGCTGGGGAAAAAGCACAGTAACGTCTGGGCCTTGACGGCTGATACCGGCGGCGCGCTGAAAGACTTTAGAAAAGAGTTCCCGGACAGGTTCATCGATGTCGGCGTCGCGGAGCAGAATCTGGCCGGTATAGCCGCCGGTCTGGCTCTTGAAGGCAATATTCCGTTCATCGCGGGAATGATTCCTTTCATGACGATGCGCGCCTGCGAACAGAACCGTACCGCGATTTGTTATCAGGACCTCCCGGTTCGTTTTATAGGGACCGGGGGCGGCCTGACTTCCGGCGGCGGCTCGACCCACAATGCGATGGAAGATATCGCCATCATGAAGGCGCTGGTCAATATGACGGTCCTCTCCATCGGCGACCCGAATATGGTCGGCGATATTATGGTTCTCAGCATGGACTATCCGCACCCGCTGTATATCCGTCTTGCCCAGGGTAAAAAAGACCGCATGCTCTATGAACCGGGAGTTTATACGTATAAAATCGGCATGGGACTCACCCCGCGTGACGGCACCGACGCTTCGATTATCGCTCACGGGGAAATGGTCTTCGAAGCTCTTGGCGCGGCGGACACTCTGGCCGCCGAAGGAATCAATGTACGTGTCATTGATATGTATTCCATCAAACCCCTGGATAAAGACCTTGTTTATAAGGCTGTCAGGGAGACCAATAACATCGTCGTCCTTGAGGACCATCTCATGGAAGGCGGACTGGCCAGCACGATTGCCGATGCGTTCGCGGACGGCGGCGTTTATCCCAGGAATTTCAAACGCCTCGGCATTCCGCAGGTATTCGCGGGCTTTGGCAGCGGTGAAGAGCTGCGTACCAAGTATGGTTATGACCAGGCTGCCACGGTTGCGGCGGTAAAGAAAATGCTCGCATAATCTCGCCGATAGCCTACGTAAAAAGCGGAGGAGATATCATGACTACACAAAAGTATGCAAAATGCCTTGTTCAGAAACCGGGACCTTTTCCCCTTGAGCTCCAGGGGAAAGGCGGGAGCACCAGTAAAGACCCGGTGCCGGGCGTTAAGGCTACACATCTTATGTCCGTGGATGAAAGCGTCCTACCGGGATTTTTCACCGTGGACTGCTCCTGGCTCTGGAGCGGCGCCGCCAGAGGACCGGTCGGTGAGTCTCACATGCACGACTTCTCTCACGTCATCGGCTTCATGGGCGGGCACATTGATGACCCCCAGGACCTCGGCGGCGAAATATCTATCTGGCTGGATGGCAATGAAGAGACACTTACCCGTAATGTCCTGATATTCGTACCTGCTGGTGTGGCACACGGCCCGATTTTGTTCACTAAAATCACCCGTCCTGTCTTTTTCATCACTATCGCCATGACGGACAAATATCACTGGAAAAATGTACCGGCTCCTGAAACGCCGCAGGAAAAGAAATACACCATCATGGACCATACCAAGGAGCGGTTCTCCGTCGGCGGCGACTTCAAAGAGGCGCCGCGTCCACCAGGACCGAGAACCTCGAAGGGCGCCCGCATCCTGCATATCGAGGAAGACATGGTGCCGGGCTCGTTCTACGTGGACTTCGTCTGGATTTTCGAAGGCACCGGGGGAGCGCCGGCACCGGAGCACACCCACGAGTGGCCGGAGCTTATCGCCTGGGCAGGCGCCGACCCCAGCCGACCGCGTCATGTTGGCGGTGAAATGAGCATTGTCTTGGGTGACGAGACCTACTCTACCGATAAGAGCACCCTCGTCTGCATCCCGGCAGGCACGAGACATTGCCCGTGGCTATGGAACGATATCAAGACACCTAACTTAAATTTTTCCGCCGGTCCTCAGGGTATGTATTCGGGGTCGCACAAGAAAGCTTGATAATGCGATACCTGAACAGATAGAAATTCTGAC
>CAYNDI010000176.1:0-1728 GCA_964395955.1 uncultured Dehalococcoidaceae bacterium | reverse complement strand
TGGGCAGGTCTTGTTTTTCAGAGAAACTTAAATTGTCATTGCGAGGGCAAAGCCCGAAGCAATTCGTTTCTTCCGTTACCGGTTTTATATCTGGCTATATAGGTCCAGCCAGTGAGGATTAAATGATTCTAATAGTTTGTTCTTCCTCGCTCTGGAACTACCTTTTAGGCGCTTTTCTCTCAAGATGGCATTTTCCGGGTCATCATATATCTCATAGTAGACTAATTTATCGATGTTATACTTCTCTGTGAATCCTTTGACTAATTTGTTTTTATGTTCAAACACCCTTCTTTTTAAGTTACTGGTAATTCCGATGTATAAAGCAACATTTGTCCTGTTGGTCATGAAGTACACGCAATATTGCTTGCCGTGCTTTGAAATATTACTACTCCTTTAAAAGGTTACGGATTGCTTCGCTACGCTCGCAATGACTGCTTTGCTACCCAGTTCGCTATCCCTTTATCGGCTCCAGCCCCGCCTCAAGCCGGGCATCGTTGATATGTATCAGCACCGCCTTCTCTATCGGCATGCAGGTAAACCCGAAGTCCTCTTTAGCCCTTTTATCGCTCACCAGCCAGGGCAGCCCGACCTTTCCCTCCTTGTCCATCGTCGGCCGGCTCCCGAAGGTTATCTTCGCATCCGGGATATATTTCTTCACCGCCTCCGCCAGATCCCGGGGGCTTTTGGGAGGCCCCCCCACGTTATAGACCGGATGGGGTGATGACGCGGCCTTAACTAAAATCCTGGTAAACTCGGCGAGGTCGTCCGCAGATACCAGCGAGGCAAGGCTCTTGCCGTCGCCTTCCATGGAGAAGGGCTTGCCTACCGCGCATAACGAGGGTATATCCGACCAGAATTGTGCCGGCGACCTGCCTCCGTGTCCGTAACCGATGGTGGGCCTGACACCGGTAAAGCTCATACCAAACTGCCGGGTATAGTCGTTTGCCATTATCTCGGCGTACTTTTTACACACGGCGTAGGAATGCAGCGGGTTGGTCTGGTCATCCTCGGTGACTTCCCTCATGCCGTACATCGCCTGCGGGCCGTAAACCGTTTCCGAACTGGCGTAGATGACACGCCTGGCGCCCATAATCTTGGCCGCTTCGAAGGCACTACTCATACCCAGCACGTTCACCCTGGTGACCAGCCGCGGGTCCACCGGGACGTTCTGTGCCACCATGATAAACGCCCAGTTAATGACACGTTCGATTTTGTATTGCTTCATCACGTTCAGTATATCCTCGATTTCGGCCACGTTCCCGCGTACGTAGTGGAATTTCTCAATCAGCTTTCCGATGGTCTTCATAAACCACTCCGGCGGCGGGGCCAGGTCCAGGGATACCACCGTCTTTACATCCGGGTCTTTAAGCAGGGCTGCCGCCGTCTTCCTCCCGAAGAGACCGCTGCCGCCCATTATCAGTACGTTCATGCGTGACCTCCTTCGTTTTCTGGAAATAGCTAACCGATTATAGCACTTTTTATTATCACAGCAGAAACTATAACCAGGACTTTTAAATTTAGCAGTTTTATTCACTCACCCCCTTTATCCCCCTCTCAAACAGTTTAATCTTCCTTAACCATTTACTTTTTTGTTTGAGAGGGGGAGTTCACTTGAGAGGGGGCTATCGCCCCCTCTCGCTACGCACTCCCCCCATTTTTTTGGGGGGGGGGGGATTAAACACTGGGGTAAGCCGTTTATGATACAAGGCGGCTAGGGTGGGAACAGAT
>CAYNDI010000175.1:0-5011 GCA_964395955.1 uncultured Dehalococcoidaceae bacterium | reverse complement strand
GCGGCTATCGGTGGTATTATTATTGACGGGGCGGAGAGTGTCGCCAAGACCTTCCCGACCTTCTGGGATGTACTGAAACAGGTCGGAGTCAGGATGGAGACAAATGCAGAATAGCACCGGCAGGATTTTTACCATGACCAGCTTTGGCGAAAGCCACGGACCGTGTATCGGCGCCGTCGTTGACGGCTGCCCGGCCGGTCTGCCCATTACTGAGGCGGATATTCAGAGAGAAGTGGACAGTCGAAGAGCGGGCAGTAGTCCGGCATCGACCGGTCGCCAGGAGAAAGACAGGGTGGAAATTCTTTCCGGGATAAGCGACGGTTTCACTACCGGCGCCCCCATCTGCCTGATGATAAGAAACGAGGATGTGGATGATGCCGCTTATGAAGAAATTCGCAACAAGCTGCGCCCGGGCCACGCTGATTACCCCGCTTACGTAAAATACGGCGGTTTAAATGACCGGAGGGGCGGTGGCATGTTTTCCGGGCGGATAACGGCTACCTTTGTCATGGCCGGGGCTATTGCTAAGAAGCTACTCGACCTGATAGGCGTGGAGATATTAGCTCATACGGTGGAAATAGGCGGTATCACCGCCAAAGCGGTGGCCTACGAGGAAATAAAGAAAAAGGTATCGAAAGATTCGCTTTACTGCGCCGATGCCGAAGCTTCCCGGGCTATGACCGGGTTAATCGCCCGTATCAAAGAGTCGGGCGACAGCCTCGGTGGCATTATCGAGGGCATTGCCCTTAACGTGCCGGTCGGCCTGGGGGAGCCGCTCTTCGATAACCTGGACGGGGATTTAGCCAGGGCCCTGTTCGCCATACCGGCGGTCAAGGGAGTGGAGTTCGGCGCCGGTTTTGCCGTCGCCCGTAAAAAAGGCTCGGAGAATAACGACCCGTTTATAATAAAAGATGGTAAAATCGTCACCAGGACCAACAACGCCGGGGGCATTCTCGGCGGACTGAGCAGCGGAATGCCTTTAGTAGTCAGGGTAGCCGTCAAGCCCGTGTCATCGATAGCGATAGAACAGGCAACCGTAGATATTGAAAAGATGAAAGAAACCACGATAACGGTCGGCGGCAGACATGACGTCTGCATCGTCCCCAGGGCGGTGCCGGTGGTCGAAGCCATGATGGCGGTCACGCTGTGTGATTTCGCCTTGAGGTCCGGCCTGATTCCGAGGATAATCAAATGAACCTTGACGAATTACGAAAAAAGATTGATGAAATAGACGCGCGGATAGTCGAGCTTATCGCCGAACGCCAGGAAATATCCAGAGAAATCGGCAAGGGCAAGAACAAAACGAGCCGCGTTATCGAAGACAGGGAACGTGAACTCAGGGTACTTAAAAACGTCCGCAGCCTGGCCCGCGATAAGAAGATAAGCCCCAGCGATATCGAGAATATCTACCGCCAGGTAATCAACGCCAGTAAAAAGATACAGAAGGTGGCCGTAGCATATCAGGGCGAACCGGGCGCCTACACCGAAGCAGCCGCCCTGAGATTCTTCGGGGAATCGACCCGAGGCTTCCCTTATGAAAGCCTCGATGAGGTCTTTGAAGTGGTGGAATTGGGGGACGTACCCTTCGCCATGGTGCCCGTCGAGAACTCCCTGGAAGGCAGTATTACCCGAGCTTACGACCTGCTGCTTGATTCGCCTCTGATGGTCTGCGGTGAGACGGAAATGCGCATCAGCCACTGCCTGATAGCCATGGAAGGGGTCGGCCTGGATACTGTAAAAATTGTCTATTCCCACCCCCAGGCGCTGGGACAGTGCCGGAACTTCCTCAACCATCTGAACGCCGAGATTATCCCCGCCTCGGACACGGCGGGAAGCGTGCGGATGATAAAAGAGCAGGGCCGGCAGGACTGCGCCGCTATCGCCAGTGCCAGAGCCGCCGAGCTTCACGGCATGAAGATAATCGCCCGGGAGATAGAAGACAATCCCCACAATTTTACCCGCTTTTTCGTTCTTTCCAAAGAAGATTCACCGCCCACCGGCAACGACAAGACGTCTATCGTCTTTTCTCTGAAGCATAAGCCGGGGGCTCTTTACGACTGCCTGAGGGAGTTCGCCACGAGGAAGGTCAACCTGACTAAGCTGGAGAGCCGTCCCACCCGCCACCAGCCCTGGGAGTACAACTTCTACACGGACTTTTCCGGCCACCGCGAGGCCAGAGAGGTCGGGGAGGCCCTGAAAGCGCTGGAAGAGCACTCGGTATTCGTGAAGATACTGGGGTCTTATCCGAAGGCGAAGTAACTTGCCGTAACCGGTATTAATTTTTGACAACCAGATTTTGAATTCCCGGTCATTTTACTGCCTGTAACCTTTTTGCTTTAATTCACCACTATATAATATAAGACTTGAAAGCATGGGCGTCTTTGGAAGAGAGAACGGATAGCGAACTGGTGGCGCTGGCGCGTCAGGGCGATAAGGACGCCTTCGGCGGGCTGGTGGAGCGATATCAGATGACGGCCCGGCGTTTCGCCATGCGGCTGGTCGCCAGCGAGGACACCGCGCAGGAGTTGGCCCAGGAAGCCATGCTTCAGGCCTATCTCTCCATCGACCGCCTACGCGACCCGGCGCGGTTTAAAAGCTGGCTTTACGGCATCGTTTTGAATGTCTGCCGCAGCCATCTGCGCGACCGTAAAATCGCCTTTTTCTCTTTAGAAGCGATTATGCACGGTCTGCAGTTTTTCCCCGCCCCTTTTTCCGGCCCGGTTTTGACACCGGAGAAGATTGCCGAGGAAAGGGAGCTATATCAGACCGTGCTGAACGCGGTGAATGCACTATCTCCAGCCGACAGAGATATCATTTTATTGTTCTATTACGCTCAATTGAGTTTACAGGAAATTGTGGCGATGATGAATATTCCGGTAGGCACTATTAAAGTGCGCCTTCACCGCGCCCGCCAGCGACTTAAGACCGTGCTGGAAGAGCATTACCCGGAAATCATGCCACAAGAAAAAAGGAGGAAGCTCATGGTTAAGGTTACTATTGCCGATGTGGTTAAGGTGGAAAGAAAGGAAGAGCCGGGACAGCCTTACGAAACTCATGTTATCGTGCTTTATGACGAAGCCGGCAGACGCCTGCTGCCGATATGGGTAGGCCCCAATGAGGGAGAGTCTATTGCGATAGGATTGAGTGATTTTGCCACGCCCCGGCCATTAACGCACGATTTTTACTCCAGCCTTCTTCAAGCAATTAACGCGAAAGTGGAAGAGGTGCGTATTGTGGCATTGAAAAAAGACACCTTCTATGCGGTGGTTAAAATGCGCTGCGGTAAAAAGACAAGCGAGGTTGATGCGCGCCCGAGTGATGCCATCGCCCTCGCGGTACTCAATAATGTTCCTATCTTTGTCGCCGAAGAGGTACTCGAAGCCACCGGGGTAGCTATTCCCGAGACCGTCAAAGGCCCACCGACACGACAGGGGGTGGAAAAAATTGTCAAAGGATTAGAAGAATGGTGGGGAAAATATCAGTCCCGGTTGAGTCAAAGTATAAAGCGAGTCCAAGATTTATCCAAAGAAGATAGGGATAGAAGAAGTGAGAAGTTCATATCTGCGGTTTTTCAATAAACAGTATACGCCAGCGGCTGGCCGAAATCCGGCCTGGGAGGGATAAACTCAGGGGGTCTGATTAGCTCGAACGTCAGCGCCTTCTGTTGGCAGCCGATGACGCAGACGCCGCAGCCCAGGCATTTCTCCTTGTTGACCAGGGCTTTCGGTTTATCAGAGCCGTCTACTTCCTGCATCTCGATAGCGCCGAAGGGACAGCGTTCGACGCATGTCCGGCAGCTCTTACACAGCTCCTGATTCACCGCGGCCTGAAAGCGGCTGGGGCCGACTATTTCATTAATCCGACCGGAGTGCAGGGCCGGTTCGAAGGTAGAGCAGCAGTCCGAGCAGCAGTTGCAGATGACGCCGGAAAGCGAGGCGTTATTGCCCGGCGTGCTGTGCACCAGACCGGCATCTTCGGCCTCGTCCGAGAGCCTGATAGCTTCTTCGAGCGTGATTTCTTTCATACGGCCGCCCCTCCCCACCTCATATTCGACCATGTTCCTGCCGAAGTGAAAGCAGTTCAGCAGCGGCTTATCGCAATACTCGTAGATACGGCGGCAGTCGCAGTCCACCACGCCTATGGTATCCCCTCGCCGCATCATCTCCACGATGTCTTCGTACCAGAGGACCTGCTCCGGCTTGATTTCCGGGTTGGCGGCGATGGCTTTACGCGCCGGGATAATTCTGATTAGAGGTTTCCCGGTCATTTCAAATATCTTGAACCAGATGTGTATTTCGGCGTGAGGGGAGGTGATATAACGTTCGTCGCGGCGGCGGTGTTCCAGCATACCGGGGTGGGTGTAATCCTCCCCGCTGAACATGACGCGCGCCTTGAGCTGGTGGGCGTCCATCCAGGCGAGGTATTGCGTATTGCCGCGGAAAAGCAGGCCGCGGCGGGTGAGGTTGTCCAGTTTTGCGGCGACGGTCTTTTCGTCCTGGTTAAGTACCTGCGCCAGTTCCGCGGGTGTTTTGGGTTTGGATAGTTCAAGGAGATATTGCCCTTCTTCCGGCGTCAGCATCATCCTCAGGAATTCCATGAAATGTTCATCGCCCACCAGGCGGTATTTTTCGGCTAGTTTAGTATAGACTTCATCGTGGTTCGGCACTGTTTTTCTCCCCCGATAATAACGCGGCTACTTCACTTCGGACGACCCGAAGATGAAGTCGAGGTCAGCCTGGAAAGCGGTGAGTTTATCCGCGGGGAAAAGCTTATCGTCCACGTCAATCATCAGCTTCGTTTCAGTCATGATGGAGCCCACCACGTGCACGCGCAGACATTCCTTGCCCGAGATAGTGAAAGTCATCGTGCTGCGGGTACCGAATACAGCCGATTCGTCCGGCAGGGTATAGGTCTCCAGCCTGTCCTCGCCCGGGCTGACACCCTGCTTTAGAACAAATTCCTTTAACTCCGCGTTAAGCAGTTCGGGATTTACTTCCTGATAGGTTTTCTT
>CAYNDI010000174.1:0-5047 GCA_964395955.1 uncultured Dehalococcoidaceae bacterium | reverse complement strand
TAAGTGCAGCCAAACGCCACATGTTATACGGATTGATGTGGTGTGGAGGTGGTTCACTTATTACTTATTTAACTTACTCCGCCGCTAGCGAAGGTGGGATATATTTAGTTTTTTGGGGTGCTATTTTGTGGGGGGTTATTGATTTTTTTAGAGGACTACTTAATTGGTATAAATATAAAGACTAATCATTATACCAATTCTTTAAACCTTACCCCCAATGACTACTAACCCTACCCGAACGGATTTTCCGCCAGGCTTTTATATCCCGCCAGTAGACCGCGCGGCACCTGCTGCATCAATTCGTCCATAGTCCAGGGGCCTTCCCCGAACTTGGTGATATTGCTGATTGTCGCCGGGTCGGAGTAAAGCCCGATACTACTCCCGCCCACGCTGAACACCGAACCGCTGATATTGGCGGCGGCATCGGTAGCCAGGTAGCAGATAAACGGCGCGGCGTATTCCGGGCCGGGCGTCATCTTTAACATGTCCGCCGCCGGTGCAGCCGCCGTTCTCCTGAAAACGAAGGGGGCGTCCTCTTCGGGTACCACCTGTGCGTACAGGTCGAGTTCGTAAGAAGCGCGTGTTTTAGCCCATGGAGAGAAAGCGTTACAGGTTATACCGTGCTCGCGGAGTTCTATCGCTACCGCCCGGGTCAGCCCGACCACCCCCGCGTTAGCCACGCAGTACTCGCTGTGCTTGATAACATCCCCGAGATAGGCTCTGGATGTGCAGTTAAGTATGCGTCCCCACTTCTGCTTTATCATGTGGGGGGCGGCGTGGCGTATCATGTTGAAGTAGCCCTTCGGTTTGACCTGTGTGACGCGGTCGAAAAGCTCTTCCGGCATTTTCTGTACCGGACTGAACCCGAAAGCCCCGGCAACATTGACCAGGATATCTATCCTGCCGAAACTATCGACGGCGGTCTGAATCAGCTTGCCGGCGGCATTAAAATCGGAGATATCGCCAAAACACGGCACAGCTTCGCCGCCCAAATCACGGATAGCTTTGACCGTCGTCTCCGCATCGCCGTTGATGGCTTTTGTTTCACTTTCAAACCATTCCCGCTTCTCTTTACCCAGCTTCTGTACCTGGGCATCGGTGAGGATGGCATGACCCGTCGAGCCGGGGCGCCGGTTGTTGGTGACTATTTTAGCACCTTCCTGCGCCAGTGCTATCGCGATTCCCCGCCCGATTCCCTGCCCCGACCCCGTAACCACCGCCACTTTGCCTTTTAGTGCTTCTCCCATATCTTTCACATACCTTTCTTTATAAATTTAAGAGGCAGTCCCCGGGATACTGTATTTTCCCATCGGGACTGCCCCTATGATACGACAATTACCAGTAAATTAAAACGTAATCAGCGTGATAAACGCCGGGCCGAAGATTACAGCCACCTTGCCCACCAGCTTGATTAGGATGTTCAGAGAAGGACCGGCCGTGTCTTTAAAGGGGTCGCCCACCGTATCGCCGACAATGGCCGCTTTGTGGGCGGGACTGCCCTTGCCGCCGAGGGCGCCGGACTCGATATACTTTTTAGCATTGTCCCAGGCTCCGCCGGCGTTGGCCATCATCACCGCCATGAGAAAGCCGGTCAGCAGGGCGCCGATAAGGAGTCCGGCTACCGCCTCCGGACCCAGGGTGAAGCCGATAATCAGCGGTACGGCGATGACCAGGGCGCCCGGGATTATCATCGCCTTGAGGGCTACCTTGGTGGCGATATCAACGCAGGCAACATAGTCCGGCTTAACGCCTTCCTTGCCCTCGATAAGCCCCTTGATTTCCCGGAACTGCCGCCTGACTTCGTTAACGATAGCGAAACCGCCGGTGGCGACGCCCCTCATGGCCAGGGCACAGAAGATAAAAGTGAGCATACCGCCGACAAAGACGCCGGAGATAACGGAAACGTTGGTCAGGCTGGCAATGCCACCTTCCAGATCAACCACCTCGAAGTAAGTCGCCAGCCAGGCCAGCGACGCCAGCGCTGCCGAGGCTATGGCGAAACCTTTACCCAGAGCCGCCGTGGTATTGCCCACGGCATCCAGGGCTTCGCAGCGTTCCCGGACCGTTTTGCCCAGTCCGGCCATCTCGGCGATGCCCGCCGAGTTATCGGCTATCGGCCCGTAGCAGTCCATGGCCAGCAGCATGCCCAGGTTTACCAGCATGCCCATGGCGGCGATGGCTATCCCCAGCAGGCCGCCGAAGATATAGGCAAGCACTGTAGCGAATACCACCAGGATGATGGGCAGGACCGTACTCATCATCCCCGAGGCCAGTCCGTCGATAATGACCACGGCGGAGCCGCTCTCCGCCGACTTGGCAATCCGTTTTACCGGGGAATGCTCGGCGGAGGTGAAGTACTCGGTGGATATGGAAATCAGGAAACCGGCAATCAGTCCCACGATTAATGCCCAGAAAAGCGATAGCTCATCGGTAAAAGCCCGGATGATGAAGAAGCTGGCGATAATCATCAGGATATTGCTGACGTAGACGCCGGTATTCATCGTCGCGTGCGCCTTGGCGACCTGTTTCTCGAAGTCGGCCTCCTTCATGTCCTTCGGCCTGACCGAAAGCGCCCCGATAATAGAGACCACGATACCCGCCGCCGCCAGTAACAGCGGCAGGAACATGCCGTCAGTCGTCCCCAAGGCAATAACGCCGAGTACCATTGAGGCGGCTATCGCCGAGACGTAAGACTCATACAGGTCGGAACCCATACCGGCCACATCGCCGACATTATCGCCGACGTTATCGGCAATCACCGCCGGATTACGCGGGTCGTCCTCGGGAATGCCGGCTTCCACCTTGCCGACCAGGTCGGCGCCGACATCGGCGCTCTTGGTGAAGATACCGCCGCCGGCTCTCAGGAACAGGGCTACCGACGACGCGCCGAAGGCAAATCCGAGCCACACGTGGCTGTCATTCCAGATAAAGGAAATGATGGCCAGTCCCAGCAGCCCCAGACCGACCACGCAGAAGCCCATCACCGCACCGCTGGAGAAGGCTATTTTCAGTCCATTAGCCCAGCTGTTCACCGCGGCGTGGGCGGTGCGGACATTAGCCTTGGTGGCGATATTCATACCCAGCCAGCCGGACAGCGCCGAGGTAACCGTGCCGGCCAGATAGGCTATGGCTACATAAGGCTTGGGGTCGATGAAAACGGCCAGGACTATAAATACCACTACCGTGAATATCCCCAGCGTCAGGAACTCGCGGCGTAAGAAAGCCATGGCTCCCTGGCGAATAGCTTGGGATATGGATCTCATTTTAGGATTGCCTTCGTCCTGCCGTAAAATATTGAGCGCCAGGTAGCCGACGAAAGCCAGACCGAGAACCGCACCGGCTATGACCAGTAATTTATACACCCATTCATCCATAAACATACCTCCGGAACAGCTTTACTAAGGGCAAAAAGAAAAGGAGGTTAAAATGCCCCCCTTTAACTCAGCTACTACAGCTTTTTATGGGAACGATGTCTTTCCATCAGGTTTTACGCAGTTTATCACAATTTCGCCGGCAGGTCAATAAAAAAGTCTGGTTCTGTCTGCATCTGGTTGGTACGGTCAAGCCTCACCCCTGACCCCTCTCCAGCCGGATACAATGGTAATAAACCACGGATATTCATAGCTGGAGAGGAGAGTCCAGTAGATAGGGGGATATAAGGGGTGAGAATATGAAATCAGCCAAAACAAAATGGAAAAGATTTAAATAGATACAAAACTTTTCTTGACTTTTTGCGTTATAATATGCAGAGCAGTAACAGCCGAGGAGGTTGACATGAAAAAACTGATATTAGGATTACTTGTCATTATTCTCCTGGTGGGTATCGTAGCCTGTGGTCAATCTGAGGACCACAGACCTTTAGCCACACCAACAGCAACACCGACCACGACCCCTCAGGCGGAAGGTGGCAGGTTCAGCGTCGGTCTTTCTTCCGGAAGCAGCAAGTCAAACGATTATGAGTCACCCCCGCCGATTACTATAACCGCAACTCCTCCCTCAGTTTTGACTATTCCTGGTACTTCGAGTTATTACAACCCACTCTCGATACCTTCGGAACGCATGGTCATTAAATCGGCCTATATGGCGCTGGTCGTCGATGATGTCGGCGCTTCCCTTGTGCAGATTACCAGTCTCGCCGAAAACTTTGGCGGCTTCGTGGTCAATTCGGATATAAACGAAGACCAGAACCGCCTCTATGCTAGTGTCAGCTTCAGGGTCGACTCCGCCCGTTTTAACGAGGCCCTCCAGGCCTTGCGGAGCCTGGCCGTGGATATCAGATCGGAATCGACCTCTGGCGAGGATGTTACCGAGGAATACGTCGACCTCGACGCCAAGCTGCGCAACCTGGAAGCCTCCGAGGCCCAGCTGCTGGAACTGATGAAGCAGGCCGGCGATGTTGCCGAGATACTGGAAGTCCAGCGTGAGCTGACCGATACCCGGGGTCAAATCGAGCAGATTAAAGGCCGCATGCAGTACCTGGAGCAGTCCTCGGCGCTGTCCTATATCAATGTCTCTCTGGAGCAGTCCAAACTCACGGTGGAGTTCACCGCCAGCGCGCGGACGGTCAAGGAAGGCGAAAAAATTCGCTTTGATCCCGGAATCTCCGGAGGCTTCGAGCCTTATAGTTATAAATGGGACTTCGGCGACGGTTCTACCAGCACCGAGGACAGACCAGTCTACGCCTATAAGTCAGACGGAACATATACTGTATTGTTGATAGTAACCGACGACCGGGGTAATTCTGTCCCCTACGAGAGGAAAGACTATGTCACGGTTCTCTCTGGCTGGGACAGCGGCAATGTTGCCAGCAGTGCCTGGAACGGCCTGGTCGGGTTTTCCCACGTTATCCTCAATATCATTATCTGGCTGGGTATTTTCAGCCCGGTCTGGATAATAATCCTGGTAATCCTGTACTTTACCTGGTGGCGCCGCCGCAAGAAACCGTAATTCCTGTAATCAATAAATGAAAGAGGGGGGGCAATAGGCCCCCCTCCTTTTTAGCCGTCATTGCGAGGAACGTAGTGACGAAGCAATCTTATTCTTCCCG
>CAYNDI010000173.1:0-5105 GCA_964395955.1 uncultured Dehalococcoidaceae bacterium | reverse complement strand
TACTCATCTTCCTGGGGAGGTACGATATGGAAGGTCTTGGCATCGCCCCGCAAATTATTCTACTGGTATTGCTTTTATTTTGTTCGGCGTATTTTGCCGGTTCGGAAACCGCCCTCATGGCGGTTAGCCGCGTACGCGTACATCAGTTGGGGAAAAAATACCCGAGACGTTCAAAAATCGTCGAGGGTATTCTGGAGAAGCCGGAGCAGCTTATCGGGACGATTCTGCTGGGTAATAACCTCGTAAATGTAGCCATGTCCGCTATCGCCACGGCCCTGGCTATTTCTTTGTGGGGGGATACCGGGATAATATACGTCACCGTGGTGCTGACCGTGGTTATCCTGATATTCGCCGATATTACGCCTAAAGTGTATGCCAAGTATCATAATGACATAGTTTCCATATATACGGCGCCGGCCCTGAAAGTAATCATGACGGTTTTTCATCCGGTGGTGGTCGTGATAACGTTCATCGCGCGGAAATTACTGCTGGTGCTTGGTATTGACATTGCCAAAATGAAAAGGCCGCTGGTTACCGAGGCTGAAGTAAAGACCTTGATTGATATCGGCCGGGAGGAGGGGACTATCACCGCTGATGAAAAGGAAATCCTGGCCAGGGTCTTCACGCTTAACGATAAAACCGTGGGTGATATCATGGTTGGTAAAAAAGGCATGGCGATTATAAATTCGGACAACACTATTGACCAGGTCTTGAAAACCATCAAAAAAGCCGGATATTCGCGGTATCCGGTAAGGAGCGGAAAAAGTCCGGACATAATCGGTTTTATCCACGCCAAGGACTTACTGGGAAAGACCGGTGGCCGTAAACTCGGTGCTTTGAAAACGATTATCAGACCGGCCTACTATATCCCGGAGGGTAGAAAAATCGATAGCCAGTTGCGCCGTTTCAAGGCGCGAAAGCTGCACCAGGCCGTTGTTGTTGATAAAAAAGGAGATGTTGCCGGGCTTATTACGCTGGAAGATATCCTGGAACAGATGGTCGGCAGCATCGAAGACGAGCATGACGTTTAAAATAGCATCGAGATAGTTAAACTGTTATAATATTCAAAAAACGAGAAAGCGGTGCGGTCTATGGAAGAAATGAGTGTTCAGGGCATTAAGGATGCTGCCTTGAAAGTGAAGGAAAACGTCGAACGCGTCATCGTCGGCAAGGGCGAAGTAGTGGAGATGGCCATCGTCGCTTTACTCTGCGAGGGGCACATCCTTCTTGAAGATGTACCGGGACTGGGCAAGACCGTCCTGGCGAAGTCCCTGTCGAAATCCCTGGGGTGCAGCTTCCGGCGTATCCAGTGCACCCCGGACCTGCTGCCCTCGGATATCACCGGGACCTACATATTTAACCAGAAAAAAGCGGATTTTGAGTTCCGCCCGGGACCGATAATGTCACAGATAGTGCTGGCCGACGAGATTAACCGCGCCACCCCCCGGACGCAGTCGGCGCTGCTGGAAGCCATGCAGGAACGCCAGGTCACTGCCGAAGGCGATACCAAACCGCTGCCCCGGCCTTTCTTGGTCATGGCGACCCAGAATCCCATCGAACTCGAAGGCACCTTTCCCCTGCCCGAAGCTCAGCTCGACCGTTTCCTTATGAAGATACAGATAGGCTATCCTACGGCGGAGGACGACCGCCTGATTTTATCCCGTTTCCGCAGTTCCGATCCGCTGGATGAGCTGGCGCCGGTTCTTTCCGCTGACGACCTCCTGGCGATGCAGAAGGACTGCCGCGAGGTGCACGTTGCCGCTGATGTCGAGGACTACATCATCCGCCTGATTCACGCCACCCGCAAACATGATGCGGTGGAACTGGGGGCCAGTCCCCGGGCGATGCTGGCGCTTTATAATGCCGCGCAGGCCCTGGCCGCCATACGGGGCCGGGCTTATGTTACCCCGGACGATATTAAATACCTGGTCACTCCCGTGCTTATTCACCGGATTATTCCCAAGTCGGAGAGCCGGCTGCGCGGCCAGAAAGCCGAACAGACTCTTAACGAGATAGTCAATTCCGTGAACGTACCGGTAGAAGAAGTCGTCCCCGGAGAAGATTAGAGGATGCGGGGAGACTACTGGCTGTTCCTGGCGGTACTGATTCTGATTATCAGCCTGGCATTGCACCAGGTGCCGCTGGTCCTTATTTGCCTGCTGTTTTTACTGACCGGCGGCGTATCACGTCTGTGGAACCGGTTTTGCCTCCACCGCATCGAGTACCGGCGCCGGCTGAGCCATAACCAGGTTTTCTTCGGCGAAGACATATTTTTCGAGATAGAGGTAACCAACCGCAAACCGCTGCCGCTTCCCTGGCTGCAGATTGAAGATGAACTCCCGGATAGAGTGACCCTCCTCAAAGGTAAGGCGGAGGCAACCGTCGAGGACCGCGTTATTCTCAATAATATGTTCCCGATAAACATGTACCACCGGGTGACTCGCCGCTTTCCGATGAAGTGTATGCAGAGAGGCAGTTTTATCTTCGGGCCGACGCGTATCCATTCCGGCGACCTGTTCGGTTTTTTCCGCCGGGATATGACCATTCCCAAGCTGGACTACCTGCTGGTATATCCCCGGCTGGTGCCGCTGGAGAAGCTGGGTATCGCATCGCGCCAGTTATTCGGTGATATCCGCCTGAAAAGACACCTTTTTCAGGACCCGGTGCTTACGGCGGGAGTGCGCGACTACCGTTCCGGGGACAGCCTGAAGCGTATCCACTGGAAGAGTACCGCCCGGCTCGGTAAGCTGCAGACCAAGGTCTACGAACCGACGACCACGGTGGATATCAGCCTTTTTCTGGATGTGCGCACCCTGAGAGCGCCCCTGTGGGGGAGCATCTACCAGCTTCAGGAACTGGGGATAATAGCCACGGCGTCCCTTTCTCAGTATGCCCTGAAAGAGGGTTTTCGCGTCGGGTTGTACGTCAACCAGGTAACGCGTTTTTCTCAGGGTATGCTAAAAGTGCCGCCCAGCCAGCATCCCGACCAGTTACTGCATATACTGGAAGCGCTGGCGCAGCTGCATCAGGTGGAAACGATTCCTGCGGCGCGGTATATCCGGCAGGAAGCCCCGAATCTCCCCTGGGGCAGCACCATGGTAGTAATTTCGGCGCAACCCTCCGATGACCTGCTGGCGACGCTGCTGGATTTAAAGAGGGTGGGACGCAGTGTGGCACTGATAAAGGTGGGTGGCGAGGTCGCCGAAACGGGCACCGGAAATCTCACTGTTTACCATGTCAATGACGATATTGCCTGGGACCTCATTAAGCAGATAGGCATCAGAGAGATACAGAGTGAATAACGCCATAGTTTCAGGGGGAAGGCTCAGGAATTTCGACTGGCTGGCGATAATCATTTATCCGCTGGCCGTAGTCCTCATGGAGGCTTTCTGGGTCTATCCCTGGCTGACCTGGCTTGGTAACTGGCCGGTATTTTCCGAACAGAGGCCTGCCCTGAGCCTGGCTTCGGTGATTATCGCCCTGGCGGGTTCGCTGCTGGTGACCCGGATAATCCTGCGGCGGAAATGGTCGATGTCAATCACCCGGACGGTCATCATCGGCATCGGCCTGGTCTTTATCCTGATAATTCTCGGTGCGGATTACGGCGCGGGTTACGGTTTCCTGAGCGGCCGGTGGTTTTCACACGTCGGGCAAATACTGGGCAATACCTTTTCCAGTTTCCACCCGATCGTGCTGGCTCTGCCGGTACTGCTGTATCTATGGTGGCGGGGAATTATTCTAGGCCAGACGACGTCATATTTCCGGGATATATACCGCTCCTTCGTGATCGGTCTGGTGGCGCTTATCTTTCTGGTGATATTCTGGCAGATCAGTTCGGGCTCGGGTCGTTTCGAGGCACCGGGCGCCGAAATCGGCTTGAACGTAATGGCATTCTTCTTCTTCGGTCTGATAGCGATAGCCCTCAGTCATATTTACCTCAGGCGCAGTTCGATGCCGAAGGAAGAAGCCGCGCTGACCTCGGTAAAACGATGGCTGCCCATGATGCTCGGGGTCATCGGCGGTATGGTTCTGGTTGGCTTCGGTGTCGCCAGTATTTTCTCCGCCGAATTTTTCGAGCTTATCGGACGCGGTGCTGGTGCCGTTTTCAGCTTCCTGGGGAAAATTTTAGAGTATATCATGATTCCATTGAATTATATCTTCGACTGGATATTTAAAATATTACAGTGGCTGATAAGCCTGTTACGGAGCGAACCGGTAGAGATGGAAGGCGGCGGCGGTAACATGAGCGGTTCGGTTTTTCCGGAGGTAGTGGGTAAAGACCTGCCGCTGTGGGTGACGGAGTCGATTAAGTGGCTGGTCATCGCTGTCATTATCGCCGTTATTATTTTTATACTGGCGAAGGCAATCTCCCGACTGCGCTCCAGGCGCCGCCGGGATGAAATAGAGGAAATCCACGAATCACTCTTTAGCTGGCGGGGGCTTAAGGATGATTTGAAAGAACTGCTCAACATGATGGGGCAAAAGTTTCAGAGGAAACCTTCGGCCGCACGACCTTATCAGTTCAGGGAGGACGTATCAGGCAGGCTGGATATCCGGGAGATATACCGGCATTTGCAGTGGGAGGGATCGCGTTCCGGGTTCCCCCGCCGCCAGCATGAAACCGCCAGCGAGTACTCCGGTCGCCTGCGGCATTCCGTGCCCGATAGCGGCGAGCCGCTGAACGAGGTTACCGGATTATACGAAAACGTCCGCTACGGAGAGACAGGCGTACCGGAGAAGCAGGTTGACAAGGCCAACAGCCTGTGGCAAACGATACGCGGACTGCTACGCAAGCTGAGGGGGGCCTAGGCAGGGATAATCACCCCCCTGTCCCCACATTTAAATCTCCCTCTTATCCCTCCTTACGAAGGAGGGACGCCAATACCCGAAAGGTTACTATAAATATCGCCCTCAGTCTGCCATCCCCCATTAAGGTAGATGGTTTTTATCTCACGGGATAAGCAGATAATGAGACTGGGTGGCTAGGGTGGGAATAGATAACAGCCGAGGGGGGATAAGGGGTGGGGTTATCGCCTGTCAGCCAGATGCAGACGTGATTTTTCCTAAGCGTTATCCGCGTTAAAAGCCATCACGTCGTCGATGGA
>CAYNDI010000172.1:0-5130 GCA_964395955.1 uncultured Dehalococcoidaceae bacterium | reverse complement strand
GCCCTCAGCAGGCGATACGGATAGTCACTTCCTGACCGGCGTTGGCCGGAGGGTGCTTTCTGAAGGTCAGGTCGCATCTGGGTGCTTTGACAAACTCACCCCCTTTATCCCCCTCTCACACAGGATCATTTTCAATAGACGGCTTATTGTTTTATGTGAAAGGGGGAATTGTTTTGGAAGAGGGGCTTCGCCCCTCTTGAACTCCCCTTTCCAGCCGTGAATATCTTTTTTGTACGAATCCTGAATTCACTCTCCCGTAACGGGATGCTTGAAGTGATAGGGGACGTTATTCACATGGTACGGGTAGGGGTGGAAAGCTGAAGGCGGTTCGTCGGCATCGGGGAGGGGCATCCAGCCCATCTGCGGCAGGTTCAGCCAGCCGTCCTCCACGGGCGAACACAAAGTATTGTTCCAGTGAAGCTTGCTGAACAGCCATTTACCGTTTTCTTTAACGTACTTGTTCTCGTAATAGCCGTGCAGCCATTCCGCCCGCGGGTATGCCCCGTAGGGCTTGGCCTCAAAAAGCCAGGTCTGCCATCTGCCATTGGCTTTAGTGCCGTCGGGAGAGACATCGATAACCGCGCCGATTTGCATTACGATGAACTGCATCCAGGCGGGGGACTGGCGGGGCTGGCCGCCCGCGTTGAACATGTCCCAGTAAATACGCCGGATGCCTTTCTTGCCGTAGAAAACGCCGTGGTCGGCTATCTCAACAGACTCCGTTTGCTCTTCGGAAAACAGGTCGACGATTTCCGCCCACATGTTGTTATCGAAGTAATAGCCGTATATCCTCTGCAGGTGCTCGATTACCTGGATATCCTCGGCGAGTTGCACCTGCTTTTCCAGTTCTTCAATATTCATATAAACCACCTCTATTTGATGGATTTATTCGCCGGTAACCGGGTGCTTGAAAGGAAACGGAACGTGATAGCCGGAGGGGTAAGGGTGATAAGCGGTAGCCGGGGCATCGGCGTTGGGAAAAGGGGTATCCGAGAGCCTGGGTACTTTGAGAAAACCCCTCTCGAACGAAGTCCAGTAGGTTAGGTTCCAGTGAAGCTTCTTGAAGTACCACTTGCCGTTTTCCTTGACGTACACGTTATCGTAGATGCCGAACTGCCACGTCTGTTTTTTCGTACCGCCGAAGGGCCGGCACTCGAACGACGGTGTGTACCAGCGTCCCGTGGCCGTCTTGCCGTCGGGAGCGACCTCGATAACGCCCTGCGACTGCATGACCTCGAAGAACATCCAGCCGGGGCGCTTCATGCCCACCATGCCGGCGTACATCCGGTTGACACCTTCTTTACCGCGGAAGACGCCGTGGTCGGTAATCTCCACCGATTCCGTGTTATCGGAAAAGAGGTCGATTACCTCCTGGTACATCCCGGTATCGAAGTAATACCCGTACATCTTTTGCAGATTTTCTATTTCCTGTATGTCTTCCAGCCGGGTTACCTGCTTTTCCAGTTCTTCCAGATTCATGATTTCAACCTTTTCTGTTATTTACCGGTGACGGGGTGCTTGAAATGCACCGGGAAGTGATAGCCGAAGGGGTAGGGTCGCCAGGTGGTGGGTGGGGCATCGGGGGGCACTTCCTGGCTGGGGCCGCTATGACCGACCACCGGGGTCTTGAGCCAGCCGTCCTCATACGGGGTACGGAAATTGAGGAAGAAATAGAGTTTCTTAATCATCCATTTTCCGTTCTCTTTCACATACTCGTTCTCGTAAATGCCGTGCGCCCATAGCTGCCTTAGCTCTCCCTCGTGCAGCCCCAGTGTAGGGCGGGCTTCCACGAAGAAACCGTACCAGCGGCCTTTAGCGTTCTTGCCGTCGGGGTCTACGGTGACCACGCCCTGAATCTGCATGCCGATGGACATATAGCCCATCCGGGGCTTGGCGTCTTTACCGCCTTTGAGGAGGTCGATGTAGTAACGCCTGATGCCGGCTTTGCCCTTGTAGACACCGTAATCGCACTCCTCGACGGACTCGGCGCTATCACTGAAAAGGTCGACCACCTTTTCCCACTCCTCGTAATCGCGGTAGTAGCCGTAAATCCGCTGCAGCTTCTCTATCTGCTTGATGTCGTCCAGTCTCTGAATTCTTTTTCCCAGTTCCTCCAGTGTTGCCATTGGAATCTCCTTTCTTTCCAGTTATTCGATGTATTAATAGTATGTTAGAGATATATAGATACTACGAAAACTGCCACAATTCTATAACGGTATGCGCACAATATCAAGTATCTCGATATGTGAAAATACTGGAATGCGTATGATGGCAGTATTATGAAATAGTGGAGAGATGAGATGCGGTGATATTTACAGATAAAGCATTACATGGCTCTTCACACGGCAGGAATAATAGGTTAACATATATCCGGTAAGTATTTGTTCTGATTTTGGCAAGGTAAAAATGATGAAGATACAATATTATGACACTGCTGCAGGATTTCTATTTAATACGGAAAAATATCTTATTAAAGACGAAGCGCGGTACGGGCTTATTATGGGGATAGCCAGAGTTGTAGAAAACAATCCACATAGATACGGCCAGGATGCCCCGTGGTTTTGTACCATCGGAACGGGGGTGGAGATAAACGCCGTGGCGATGAGAACCCCTCCGCATATGGTGATAGCGGCCTATTTTTCCGGTGACATCGGGGCTATTGCCGAAGAACTTGTAATAGCGGTTTCCCATAAATATAAAACTGTTCCGGGGGTGCTCGGGGACAAAGAACTGGCGGATGCTTTTACGGAAGGCTGGTGCCGGCAGCGCGGTACCGGGGTAACGCATACCATGGCGCAGAGGATTTTCCGGCTCGATAAGGTGAATGACGTACGCTTATCGCCAGGTAAATTACGGGTGGCGACTATGGCAGATAAAGAGCTGGTAAAGAAATGGGCGCACGCCTTTTACATAGATACATTCGGTGAAGCCGGGAACAGGCCGGAGTCCGATATCACTCCTGCCCTCACACTCGGATGGGTATTTTTATGGGAGGATGAAAAGCCAGTCTCCATGGCGATCAAGGCGCGTCCCACGGATAAAGGTATGTCGGTGGGCGGGGTATACACGCCGCCGGAGTTACGGCGTAAAGGTTACGCCACATCCTGCGTGGCGGAGCTTTCCCGGAATATCCTGCAAAGCGGCAAAGAGTTCTGCATGCTATATACCGACCTGGCTAATCCGACCTCAAATTCAATCTATAAGAAAATCGGGTATGAGGAAGTGTGTGATTCCGTGCAATATACGTTTGCATGACTGTCTGAATCAGGGTAGTTTATAATCAACGCCAGTCCTTCGACGCCGGCGCTTTCTCCAGTCCGTTGAAAGCTAGTGCCTCATTGATGACCACGTTACAGGTACCCTCGCGGCGGGTGAGATTTCCCCTGATGATAAGGAAAGCCGACCGGAAAATGTGCTCGTAACGCTCGTAAGTCTTGCCGAAGACCATACAGGGAATGTGCCCGAACTCGTCTTCCAGCGTGATGAACACCACCTTCCCGTGGGGTCGCTGGCGGCGGATGACCAGTCCGGCGGCCGTTACCGGGGCGCCGTCAGGCAGTTTTTCGATGTCCCGGCTGGTGCGGAAGCTGCCGTCAAAGCGCGGGCGCAGCCTGGCCATAACGTGCCCGGTGGGGAAAAGGCTGAGGACGTTATATTCCTCTTTCATGCGGTCCCAGTCGGACGGGGCGGACAGCGCCACGATGTCCTGCTCCACGGGGAGCGGGAGGGGCAGTTGAGAGTTCACCGGGCGGTAGCGGAGGCCAATTTCCCATTTTACCTTGCGGCGGTTCGGTTCAAGGCTGTCGAAGGCGCCGGCGCCGGTCAGATTGAGGGCTACTTCTTCCAGCACGCCGGTGCGCTCCAGGAATTCACCGATGGTTTTAAAAACGCCGTGTTTCGCCCGTCCTGCTTCGATAGCCTGAGCGGAGGCTTCTCCCAGTCCGGTAACGTTCAGGAAGCCGAGGCGTACCGCCCCGCCGGGGTTGTCATTCTGAGGGAGTGAAACGACCGAAGAATCCGTGATAGTATGGCACGGATTCTTCGCTGCGCTCAGAATGACGGCAGGGTCTTCTATGGTGCATTTAGCGTCACTTTTATTGATATCCGGGTTGAACACCCGTATACCGTGCCGTTTGGCGTCCTCTTTGAGCGTCTCCAGGTTGTAGAAACCCATGGGCTGCTGGTTGAAGATAGCCACGAAGAACTCCAGCGGATAGTAATACTTGAGCCAGGACGCCTGGTAAGCTGTCACCCCGAAGGCGAAGGCGTGCGACTCCGGGAACATGTACTGTCCGTTGAACTTTTTAAAGACTTTTTCGGCGGCTTCTTCAGGGACGCCCCTTTCTGCCGCCCCGGCGAGGAATTTCTGATGGTACTGCTCGACAAGCTCTTCGTTATGCCGGCGCCCGAAGGCGCGGCGGAGGCGGTCGGCCTCGCTGGGGGCAAAGCCGGCGACGTCTATCGCCAGCTGGTTGACCTGGTCCTGGAACAGCACCACGCCGAGAGTGCGCTCCAGGGCGCGCTGCTCCAGGGGGCAATCGTAAGTGACGGGCTTTCTCTTGCTGCGCCGGGCCAGGTAATCCTGCACGCCGTGGTTAACACCAACGCCGGGCCGTACCGCACCGACCTCATGCGCCATGTCCAGCAGGTTTCTGGGGCGGAGGCGGGTAATGGTCTGCATCTGGGCGGCCGATTCCACCTGGAAGATGCCGATGGTATCCCCCTTACAGAGCATATCGTAGACTTTAGCGTCCTCGAAGTCGATGCGGGACATATCGATTCTTTTGCCGGTGCGGGCCTTGATAAGCTCGACGGCCTCCTGGAGCTGGGACAGTGCCCCCAGCGCCAGGAAATCTATCTTGACGAAGCCGGCGTCATCGATGCTGTCCTTGTCCCACTGGCATACGTAGCGTCCCTCGATAGCCCCCCGCTGCACCGGCACGATATCGATGAGGGGAGTGGATGAAAGAATCATGCCACCGGGGTGCTGCCCGGCGTACCGGGGGAATCCGTCCAGTTCCGCGGCCAGCCTGACGAGGTCGCGCCAGACCGGGGCGGCTATTTTGTCCCTGAAATTGGGCATCCTTTCCATCTTTTTGCCGAGTTTTTTAGCGCTGCCCCAGTCCGACT
>CAYNDI010000171.1:0-5131 GCA_964395955.1 uncultured Dehalococcoidaceae bacterium | reverse complement strand
ACTGCGTCCGGCCACCAGCAGGCCTTCTATCCTGACCGGCACCAGCGCCCGGTAAGGGATATAGACGTGAGGCATTTCCGCTCCAGGTGGTCCCAGGCGTGGCAATACAGCTATGGTGTCATCGTATTTCTTACAGGACTGGAAATCGTCTTTGGTAATCACATACTCGCCTACCAGCCGCCGGCTGCCCCGTGTCCCCGTTTGTGAAGCCGTATCGAGGATAAAGCTGTTTTCAAACGTAGGCATATTTTTCTTCATGTAGGCATGTCCCCGCCGCATTATCTTGCGCATTTCGACCTCCAGCCTGGTGAGGTCTTCCACTTTGGTGCAGTCCAGTCCCGGTATCCAGTTGTTGACCCACAGGACGTCGTTGCGCGACGACGGCAGCGGCAGGAGCATAGTGCCGGCAGCTTCGGCAAGGCCTTTCACCAGTTCCTGATATTTTTCACGGTTGGCCTCCTGGAAATCACAGAGTTTCTGATAGTCACAGTTTCCCAGCCGGAAAACCAGCGCCAGCATGGAACTCCTCGACGAAGGACTCCAGGTGCCATCGAACTCCGCCCCGGCCAGCGGCAGCAGGTCGCCATCTCCGGTGCCATCGATGATAACCTTGCCGAGTACCGCCTGCCTCCCCGACTTACTCTCGAAGATAATGCCTTTAACTTTCCCGTTCTCTGTAACAGCCTGCGTGCCCCAGGAGTGGAGATAAAGCTTTATCCCCGCCTCTTCCACCATGTCGTTGAGGACACACTTCAATAATTCGGGGTCCACCCAGGCGGTATGCTCTACCCTGCCGTTGATAACGTTACCCATGAAACGCCGCCAGTATGAGACCAGTTTTTCATCGTCGGAGCCGATGTCTTCCATGCGCGGACGCAGTGTCCCGCCGCAAGTATCCAGTCTTTCCAGCCATTCCAGGGAGAGGCCGGCGATGACCGGTTCTTTGCCGCCATCGCTCATGTGCGGAATCTGGATTACGATGCCGCCGGTAGACATACCGCCCAGATGGCCGTATCTCTCGATGAGAACCGTTTTAGCACCGTTGCGGGCGGCAGCGACAGCGGCCGAATGGCCACCGGGCCCGCCGCCGACAACGATGACATCAGCCTCATCGCAGACGTTTATTTCCCGGGACGGTTCGGTTATCGTTCGAGAAGATGAACCAGTACTCATAATAGTAACCTCCTTGACAGTGTCGAGTGATTTTTCGGTGTCATTCCCGTGAAGCTTTTTCCTTACTTGATACTGGAGCGTGAATCCAGATCCCCATTTTATCATTCCAGCCCCGTATCAAGTACGGGGTAAACTCCAGATGGAATCCAGCACCTCCACCCTGTCATTCTGAGCGAAGCGAAGAATCCAGGGGAGGAACGGCGGTATGAATTATCGGGTCAAGTTCGAGAATAACGAAATTGAATAAACTTTAGACAACGCGCTATCTCCATTTTAACTCTGACCGACTATTCGAAGGCGTATAACTTGCCATCATACGAACCGACATACACCATACCGTCGGCTACAGCCGGGGAAGAGGCGACTCTATCTCCGATAAGATATTCCCATAGTTTCTCACCGGTAGCTCTATCCAGGGCATAAAGATGACCGTCGTTACTGCCGGCATATACCGTCGTATCCGTCACGGCGGGTGAAGACGTTACCCGGTCCTGAGCCTGGAATGTCCACCCTACATTCTGGCCGGAGATATCTACAGAAACGATGCTGTTGCCGGAACCCGTATAGATGGTATTACCAACGAGAGCCGGGGAAGAACTCGTATTCGCACCCAGCCGTAACGCCCAGACGTAACCGGAAGGCATGGGAGGTTCGGGGGCAACACCATATATCCAGAGAGCATTCCAGAAGACTTTCAACCTGTTTTCACCCAGCCAGTTCCTGGCATGAGCTTCAATAGCCCATAGAACACCCCTGGAATTCATGATATAAACGATACCGTCCTTGACAACCGGAGAAGCGACAATGGCCGACTTCGTCTGGAATTCAAGGCGGTGTCTTCCGTTCTCAGCATTGACGGCATAAACGGAACCGTCCATGGAGCCGGCAATGACGACGCCTTCAGTAACCACCGGCGACGACATTATCAGATTATTTGCCCTGTATTTCCATACTTCCGCTCCCGTTTCGGCATCCACGGCGTAAATGTGGTAATCATCCGAGCCGATATAAACCTTGCCGTTGGCAACAGCCGGTGAAGACCTTACGGCATAAACCGTCGGGTAACTCCACAGCTTGTCGCCGGTAGCGGCATCGAGGGCATACAGGTCGCCGTCATTAGACCCGCAATAAACCACCCCGTTCACAACCACCGGCGAGGAATCAACCCAACTACCCGTCTTGTATGCCCAGATTTCTTCTCCGGTTTTTGCATCCAGGGCGTAGATATGGTAGTCCCTGGAACCGACGTAAACAATACCATTTACCACCGCCGGCGATGAATGAATAGCGTCACCGGTCTCAAACGTCCATTTCAAAGTACCTTCCGGCAAAGCACCACCCGGATTGATGGTCCCGGTATGGCCCTGGTCACGGCGGAACATTGTCCATTCTCCGCTTTGCGGGGCCGATTCCAGTTCCTCCGACAGGCCGAACATGATATTAGTGAACTGGTACAAACAGAGCAACAAGACCAGCAGCGCAACGACGCCCAGTATCGAGAATCGGATTATCCGGCGGCGTTTGAGAATGAACCGTCTTCTGTCTTCTAATTCATCTCTTCGTGCCAGGTCATCTATATCTTCAAACATGTCTATCTTTCAGAATATTAACCCCATTTAGTTTATAATGTCAACTAAAAATTACACAATCAATTACCAGGTTGTCCTTATCTCACCGGCGCCGGGTGTCCTGGGGATACGTACAAAGAACATGGTTACAGTCGCTACTATCGCCAGGACCAGCGCCGTAACGAAAGCCATGTTATAGCTCTGGGTGGTATCAAAAATCCGCCCGTAAAATACCGGGGACAGGAGCCCGAGGGGAGACAGGATAGCCACTATGGTACCGAGTATGGAACCGAAAGACTTTCTTCCGTAATAGCGCCCGAGTGTAAGGATTACAACCGGTGTCACCAGCCCCGAACTAAGGCCGTGACAGGCCAGCAGTATATAAATCGATGGGAGGTTCTGATAATGGAGAAAGGAACTGAGACCGATAACCTGTAAGAGGAACGCCCCCACCAGTAAAAACTGGATACGTTTCTTGGGGAGACGGTCAGCGATGATGCCCCCGAAAACCCTGGCCGGGGCGGAAAAGAATATCATCATGCCCATCATACTGCCCGCCATAACGTCGTCGATTCCCATATCGGTCAGGAAAGGATGAACATGCAGGTTGAACCCGCTGGAGATGATATTATGGACGCTGAAACCGAAAGCCAGCAGCCAGTACGTGCCGGTTTTGATAGCCTGCTTGAAAGAATAATCCGTCTCTTCAAAACTCGAGGCATACCCGGCGCCCTGTTCCGCTATACTTACCTTGGCTTCTTCGGTACCGGGAGCGGCCTCAGCCCCATCCGGAAGCAGGCCGTAGTATTCCGGACGCTTTGGCTTAACAAACACGTAAGCCAGCGGGATACCGGCGAGCATGATAATACCCCAGAGAAGACAGGCGAAACGCCAGCCCTCCAGCTCAACGAGCGGCGTGACCGCCTGCACCACAACGATACCGAAGACACTTATCAGACCGAATTTGATGCCCTGCGCCAGTCCCCTCCGGCGCATAAACCAGTCGTTAATCATCTTATCGCAGGCGACCGTCAGCCCGATGTTGAGCCCGAGTCCGATAAGGGCCCCCCAGACTAAATAGTACTGCCAGGCCTCGGTAATATAATTCATTAGTACCATGCCGGCCCCGGCGATGGCGATACCGATAATAGTTACCCATCTCGATCCGAACTTATCGGAGAGCCAGCCTACCAGGGGTGAAGTTACGCCGCCTTCCAGCCTCCCGATGCCCGGGGCCCATGACGTCGCCGCCCGGTCTAAATTCAATTCGCTGGAAATGGGTTTAAAGAAAACGGAAATACCATAGGTATTAAAGCCGTGACCCAGCCCGGACATGACCCCGATGAACAGGACGGACCACCAACCTGTGAAAATACGCGGACGAACAGTCTTTTTTTCCGGCAAAGATGCTACCTCGCTTCAAGAGATATTAACTAACGCTTCGTAAAGAGATACCCGCGTATTCAGGATTTTTTCAGCGCGGCAATATCGATATTATGCTCCCAGGGACTCCGGGTAACGTGCATCACCACGAAGGTGGTAGTCCTGACAATATCAGGGACACTGGCGATGACATCCTTGACAAATACATCAAACTCCGCAGGGGTGTGAAAAACAAAAATCCCGATAATATCATAGGTGCCGGTACAACCGCCCAGATAGTATACATTAGGACTCTGTATCAACCGGGCCTCGACCTTCTCGGCAGTACCAACCTTAACTTCAATGCACATGATACACATGAAGTTGAGTCCCAGTTTTTCAGGATTGGGTATGGCGCTGATTCTCATCGTATTTCCCGTCACCAGGCTTTTAACCCTGTTACGTACCGTTCCTTCCGATACACTCAGCTTGCGACCGATTTCCCGGAAGCTCTGCCGGGCATCTTCCTGGAGTTCACCGATAATTTTAAGCGCGAGCTCATCCAGCATGGCACACCTCCTGAAGAATAGTTATATACAATCTTATCCCTAATCATACGCATTTTCATAATAAAATGCAAATTTCAAGATAGTTTGCGCAATGAACATGGAATATCGGCACATCAGGGTTCAAATCTGCGTATGATAAAATGAGTATACTGCCGGCACTTTGTGACGCCCTGCTACGTTTTTCGCTATTGTCCGGTCGTAGACCGGTCATAGAGCAGACGCCTCAGCAGGATAAGTTTGACATTCTCACCTGTCTTTAAATCATTGGACAGTCCGGCTGACGATAGACCCTGCCTGATATTCTACCAGACCGGCCATATTTGCTGCTTTCGCCGTTAAATCCTCATCGTTCATACGCTTTTTCCTGAATATTTTTTGTATTATATCCGATTAGATTCTTATAAGATAGTGTAGGAGACCCCACTTTTATTTGGAAGCTCTTTCATACTCACCCCCTTT
>CAYNDI010000170.1:0-5140 GCA_964395955.1 uncultured Dehalococcoidaceae bacterium | reverse complement strand
GATAAAAATATGAAGAAAAAAGTCACTAAAAACGCCGGAATAATCGTGGCGGCGGGGGACAGCCAGCGCATGGACGGCATCGATAAGATGTTCGCCCCCATTAACGGCCGTCCGGTGCTGGCGCGGGTAATCGATACCTTTCAGGCGTGTAAGAAAATCGACCAGATAATAGTGGTCGTGAGCTCGAAAAACATCGAGCCGTGCCGCCGGCTGGTGGCGGCGGAGGGGTGGAACAAAGTCCAGGACATCTGCCTGGGGGGAAAGCTGCGGCAGGACTCGGTGGCGGAGGGGTTGAAAAGGATAAAAGTCGGCGAGTGGGTGGTCATCCACGACGGCGCCCGTCCGCTGGTAACCGTCGACCTCATCGAGAGAGGGATAGCGGCAGCTCAAGAGACAGGAGCCGCCGTAGCTGCTGTCCCGGTGACGGACACTATCAAGGTCGCCGGGGAGGGTGATATCGTCCGCCAGACGCTGCCGCGTCAATATTTAAGGGCCGTCCAGACGCCGCAGGTGTTCCGCCTCGATGTCATCCAGAACACCTACCGGCACACTTTTGGAGACGTCACCGACGACGCATCGCTGGTGGAAAAAGCCGGCTATAAAGTAAAACTCTATATGGGCTCGTATGATAATATAAAGATAACCACCCCGGACGACCTGGCGGTGGCCGAGGCGTTGTTGAAGGAATATGAAAGATAACCTGCGTGTAGGCATAGGCTACGACGTGCATCCCCTGGTACCGGGGAGGAAACTGGTGCTGGGAGGCACGGAAATACCTTTCGGTAAAGGACTGGAAGGCTGGAGTGATGCCGACGTCCTGACCCATGCCGTCATGGATTCTTTGCTGGGGGCGGCGGCGCTGGGGGACATCGGGCAGCATTTCCCGCCCGGCGAAGCCGAGTTCAAGGAAGTATCCAGCCTGTTCCTGCTCGATAAAGTGGTCGAGAAACTGGAGGAGAGAGGCTGGCGGGTGGTCAATATCGATGCCACGGTAGTGGCGGAAAAGCCCCGACTCCGCGAGTATATCGACGACATGCGTCAGAACCTGGGCCAGGTGCTGGGTATCGGCATTGGCAGGGTCAGTATTAAAGCCTCCACCGGTAACGGACTGGGATTCATCGGGGAGGGGGATGGAATCGCCGCTTACGCCGTAGCGATGATTGAGGGCGGTCAAGATGAAGATAACTGACACGCTCTCCGGAAAGAAAGAGGAATTTAAACCCCGCAGCGACGTGGTAACAATGTACGTCTGCGGTATCAATCCCTATGCCGATTCTCACATCGGCCACGCCATGAGCTATATCGTCTTCGATGTCGTCCGGCGTTACCTGGAGTTCCGCGGGTACAAGGTCAAACACGTCGAGAACGTCACCGATGTGGAAGATAATATCATCAACCACGCCAATCGACTTGGCATTACGGTCAAAGAGCTTACGGAGAAATACACGGAAAGATACTTCGAGGACATGGACGCCCTGAACGTTCTCCGGCCCCACCACACCCCGAAAGCCACCGAGACTATCCCGGAAATAATCGCCATGACGCAGGGACTAATCGATAAAGAATTCGCCTATGCGGTGGGGGGCAATGTTTTCTTCAGGGTCAGGAAGATGCCCGACTACGGCAAGCTGTCAAAGCGCAGCCTGGAGCAGATGATGGTCAGGGAGTGCGTCGAGGCGGGGGAAGATAAAGAGGACCCCATGGACTTCGCCCTCTGGAAGCAAGCCAAGCCGGATGAACCGTCCTGGGAAAGCCCGTGGGGTAAGGGCAGACCGGGATGGCATATCGAGTGCAGCGCCATGTCGATGAAATTCCTCGGCGAACAGATAGATATTCACGGCGGGGGGCAGGATGTCGTCTTTCCCCACCATGAGAACGAAATTGCCCAGTCAGAGAGCTTTACCGGAAAAAAGCCGTTTGTGAAATACTGGATGCACAACGGCCTGCTCCAGATGGACGCCGATAAGATGAGTAAGAGCCTGGGCAACCTGATAACGATACGCGACGCCCTGAAGAAATACACCGCCGACGGACTGCGGGTCTTTATTCTCAGTTCGTATTATCGCAGTCCGCTGACCTACACCGAAGAAGCCATCGAAGCGGCGCAGTCCGGGGCGGACCGGCTGATGCGTGTAGCCGTTAAAGAAGCTCCCGAAGCCAGGGGTGAAACTCTTGACGCCGCGCCTTACCGGCAGAGATTTCTCGATGCCATGGATGATGATTTCAATACACCCCGGGCGCTGGCGTCCCTCTTTGACATGGCAAGGGATATCAACAGGGCTGAAGAAACAGGAATGAACACCGGGGAAGCCCGTCAGGCGTTGAGAGAGCTGGGCGGGGTACTGGGGCTCACTTTTAAGGCTCCGGAGGAAGTTCCGCTGGATGCAGAGCCGTTAAGAAAGCTGGCATTATCTTTAAGCGAACAAATCGCTAAAACAGACCTGAAAGGAATTATCGCTGGCAAGCCGGTCGATGCCGCTACTATCATAGAGTCCCTGATATCCATGCGTAGAGAGCTACGGAGAGAAAAGCAGTTCCAGCTTGCCGACGAAATCAGGAATAAACTACTTGAGTCGGGCATAATGCTGGAAGATACGCCAGCGGGAACGGTCTGGAAAAGAAAACGATAAATAACTATTACAGGGAGTGGAGGGTGGTCCTCGGCCACTCTTACTTTTTATTGAGGGGAGAGGCGAAAAAGGGGTAAATAAATAAGGCACTGTAAACGCAGTGCCTTATTCCTTATGTATAATGCGTTACTCACTATAGCGGCTAAGCGGATTTAGTAAAAATAACCACATCCCCCCAGCCCTGAATCAATGCCTACCAGACCCGGGAAAAACTGGCTACAGCGGTTCCGTATCAGCGTTATTTACCTGGATTGACAGAGTGTATCGGGTAAAGGCGGAAGGAATACTAGCCCTTGCCGATGCGGAATACCTTGGTGCCACAGTTGGGGCAAACGCCCTGAGTCGCCGGCCGTTTATTCTTCAGAGTAACCGACCTGGCATTCTTTATCTCGACTTTTTTTCTGCACTTCATGCAATATGCCTGAGCCATTGTCGCACCTCCAAAATTACTCTCGCCTAGCAGAGTAGCAAACCAGAGCGTATTTGTCAATAGCCATTACGTATAATAACACGATTATTGGTTACTTTTTCCACCGATTTTTACCTTATCACCTGCGCTGGCATTGAGAAAACCGGCGGCGCTGCCGTTTTTTAACGCAATTTCCAGGTAGTCGCTGCTGCCAATCAGGGCTAAAAGCCCGCTGCTCTCGCCGTAGGTACGGCTCAATCCGTGAATGACCGCATCGCCGACCTGAATAGTGATATTCTCCGGATTCCGGGGCAGGTCCCGGCTCCTGATATTAGTAATCAGGTTGCCGAAATTATCGATGTGCAGGATACTGCCCGACAGCGTACCGTCCGGCAGACGGGAAGGGAGAGACAGCGGCAACACCGCTAAAGAGTCGACTGCCTCGCCGAACTCGGATGGGGGTACGCCCAGGGAGAGGTGGGCGGCGACCGGGGCGAAGATATCGCGACCGTGAAAGGTGGCGCTGACCGGCGACCGCCAGAAGCGCGACTCGGTAATGGCGACGGCTTCCAGTCCGGGTGTTTTCTTCAATTTTTGCCGGTTGGCCTTAGCAGGTCCGGTCAGGTACGGTTGGAGAACATAGCTGAGGACGCCGTTATCCGGCGCTATGAAATCGGCTTCCGGCGTTCTGATAATGACAGCTTCTCTATCGGTGCCGACGCCGGGATCGACGACTACCAGGTGGATGGTAGCTGGTGGAAAGAAGGGGCAAGCCGTGCCCAGAACGAAAGCCGCCCGGGCGATATCCCGGGGCGGGATGGTATGGCAGATATCAACGAGCTGCGCCCGGGGATTGATGCCCAGCACCACCCCTTTCATGGCGGCGACGTAAGCATCCGCCAGGCCGAAATCGGTGGTTAAGGTTATGATAGCACCCATGTTTGCTACCGTGACTCAGGAGCCTATTCTGAGTGATACTATAGAGAGAACGATAAAGATAACCACCAGCGCGATGGTAAGCTGGAAGAGGGTTTTTTCCACGCCGCGCTTGGTGCGATATACCGTATCCGCCTGGCCGAATATGCCGCCGAGGCCGCCACCCTTCACCTGGAGCAGGGCGATGATTATCACGGCTACGGCGACGACGATTTGAGCGATATATAAATAAGTTTCCATCTATTATCTCCGGTTATCGGATTTCATGATTCCGCCAGCTTCTGCTTCAGTACCTCATTTACCAGTTGCGGATTAGCCCGTCCCCTGGTTGCCCTCATGACCTGGCCGACCAGGAACTTGAACGCTTTTTCTTTTCCGGCGCGGTAATCGGCAACGGGCTGTACATTAGAGTTTATCACCTCGGCGACTATTTTCTCAAGCTCCGAGGTATCGCTAATCTGACTGAGACCGCGTTCTTTGATAATTTCATCGGCGGTCTGGCCGGTTTTGAACATTTCTTCCAGTACGGTTTTAGCCGTGGCGGTACTAATCGTACCGTGCGAGCTCCGAATCAGTCCCGCGAGCGCCGTCGGGCTGACCTTTTTTCGGAAATCGTCTATATCTATATTGTTAGTATTCATAATGTGGCTGGCCTCACCCAGAAGCCAGTTACTGACTTCTTTATGAGGTATTTGATTATCAACCCTGACTCCCTCCTCAAAATAGTCGGCCATGGCTTTGGAAGCGGTCAGTAAATCAGCGTCATAATTCGGTAAACCGTAGTCGACTATAAACCGGTCGCGCCGGGCCTCGGGGAGCTCGGGGAGCTTTTTCCGCACCGCTTCCACCCAGTCGCGCCCGATGGCCAGCGGCGGCAGGTCCGGCTCGGGAAAGTAACGGTAATCATGGGCGTACTCCTTGCTGCGCTGGGATACGGTCCTGCCCTTGTCTTCCAGCCAGCCCCGCGTCTCCTGGACGAGTTTCTTTCCCCCGGCGGCGGCTTTGCGCTGGCGCTGCGCTTCGTATTCCATGGCCATATAGACCGCCTTAAAGCTGTTCAGGTTCTTCACTTCCACCTTGGCGCCCAACTCTTTACTGCCCACCGGGCGAATGCTGATATTGGCATCGCAGCGGAAGCTGCCCTCCTCCATGTTGCCGGTGGAGA
>CAYNDI010000169.1:0-5147 GCA_964395955.1 uncultured Dehalococcoidaceae bacterium | reverse complement strand
CTATACCATCAAGATATGGCAACTCCGGAATATAATAATCATCGAATCTTTCCAGCCTGAGCTTGGTACCCTCCTCATAGGAGACCTGTTTATACGGGCCCGTTCCACAGGCATGGAAGGCGGCATATGTATCGCCGTTGGCCTCCCAGAACGTCGGCGATGCTATCGATACACCGGCCACAGAGCTAAAGTTGACATTTAAAGCTTCCGAAAAATTGAACTTGACCGTATAATCACCGTCAACCTCGCAGCCTAACAGGGTGGCAGGCGACCTCCCGGCTTCGATCCACTTGTCGATGTTGTACTTGATCGCAGCCGCGTTGAAGTCTGTACCGTCATGGAATTTGACGCCCTCCCTTAGATTGAAGGTTATCGTTTTCCCATCAGATGAAATAGAATAATCTGTAGCCAGTCTCGGCACATATTCCCCGCCAAGGAACTTCGCTTCCATAAGTGATTCCATCGCCGGATCACCATAGGCGCCCTCGCCGCCGAATATTGCTACAGGTGTTCCCCAGCCGCCTCCGGGACCGGAGCTCCAGATTATTCTGAGGGTACCACCGGATCTCGGCTGGTCTGTAGGTGTGGTGGTTGGAGTGGAAGTCGGTGTGGTGGTTGGTGTAGTGGTTGGTGTAGTGGTTGGTGTAGTGGTTGGTGTAGTGGTTGGTGTGGTGGTTGGTGTGGTGGTTGGTGTGGTGGTTTTCTCAGGTTCGCCACACGCAGACAACAACAATGATACCAGCAAAATCAAGGTCACGATTGGGATTATCCAGAATCTTCCTCTCATTACTTTCCTCCTCCTTAATCATTTTTATAATTACATTCAAACGAGTGTTACACAGTCAACATTTCATCATCAAGCTCATTTGAATGGTAACAATGGTATTAATTGCATAGATAACAAGATATTATCATTATCTTGACTACTTTTGTCAAGGCTTGCATCCTCATTTTAGATTCTATTTAGTTTATTCAAACACATAATATTTTGTTGAAAAATTTATCACAATACGATTATAATTTTGATGAGTATTCTGTTCAGAATTATCATTATTTCGAATAGTCTTAGTACACCTAATAAAGCAATTTCATATACATTGTTATGTATGTCAGAATAGGTAAAATAGAAATTATTGTCGATATTATCTGGAGGTGATTATGAAGTACGAGAATTATATCATTACCAAGGCCCCACCTCCACATCCCGGATTTAAGGGAGCCCCCGGACTGAAACAAATACTCATGGTAAATGGTGAAATACTTAAAGGAGCCTTCCATGTGAACTGTGCCTGGATATCGCCCGGTCCAAATCCCGGCGTTTACGAGGCTCATGTTCATCCCCACGACGAGATTATTGGATTTATTGGAACCAATCCTGAAGACCCCACCGACCTTGGAGGGGAAGCCGAATTATGGATCGATGATGAAAAATACACTATTACAGAAAGCTTTATGGCCTATTTCCCCAAGGGGCTCAAGCACTGTCCGCTTACGGTCACCAATATTAAAAGACCTATTTTTCACTTTGATATACAATTAGCCGAGGGTAGACCGGAATTCCAGTGGATTAAAGACGGACCGGCAGAACAGTAAATGAAAAACTACAAGAAAAATGGCTCGGTCTCCCTTTGGTAAAGGGAGACCGAGAGGGACTTCGGGGCGGGGCAAACAAACGGGATATGCAGTTGATGACACGAGGGCGGCCGGGTGGGTAAAGATAACAACCGAGGGGGGGCGTGGAGGGATAATAAAACTTAATACAATACGCGGTCATCGCCGACGCGGCGGGTGATTTTTTCGCGGTCGAGGTACTCCAGTAAAGCCTGGACATACTTGCGGCTGGTACCGAACATGTCCCTGACCTCCCCCAGACTTATCTTACCGCTGCTCTTAATCCGGGCGGTAATTTTTTCCAGCATCTCATCGTAGGCAGACCGGGAAAAGACCACGTTATCGCTGACCCTGACCGCTTTACCCTGCCCGATAAGCATATTCAGCAAATCGGGCTCCGGAATGAGTTCGCCGGGCGGGGAATAGGGGCTGTCCGCCAGGGATTTTAAAAAGGCGTCTATTTTCGCCTGCTGCGCCGGATTTAGCCGGACGCTGTGAGTCGGGAGCCGGATGCTGCCGGCTTCCTCGGCAAGGACACCCTGTTTAATCAGATTCTCCAGCGCCAGAGCGATATAGTCACCCAGCTTCAGGCGGGTGCTTAATTCCACCCGGGGCATACCGGGACGGGCAGGGTATTTCTTATGATATTCAGCCAGGGCAGCTACAGCTTTATCGGTAAGACGCTGCCAGCCCGACGCCGTTGACAGAATCCGGCGTTTACCTTCACCCATAGCGATTATTTTCCCCTGTTCAATCAGCGATTCGATAGCAGTACCGGCCTTGTCCGCGGGCAGGTTGCCGCGGGCTAAAACGGCGGAGAATTCCAGCGGCTGCTTCGTTTCCAGCAAAGCCATGATTACCTCTTCATCGGTACCCCCCTCCCTGGCTTTGAGGTTCTCGATAACCTCGGGACGGAAACGTCTCAGGCGTTTCGCCCGGGCATCGATAATGCCGCCCCCGCCCAGGGTTTCCATGGGAGAACGGATAATATAGCGGTCACCCTCGATAACGGCCAGCGGTTCTTCGAGGGCCAGCTGCGCCCAGGTGGTATCGCCGGGCTTGAGCTCATTCCCTTCCAGCAGGCGGACTTTCGCCATTGCCTCCGCCGCCAGGGTGTGAAAGCTGACCTCGGCGCCGTGACGTAGTGACCGCTTTAAATAAGAAATCATTTTAAGCTTTACCGTTAAAAAACGGGCGGGCTTCAGCCAGCCAGGCCGGGTAACCACATCGCCGCGCTGTAATTTATCCTTGGTAACGCCCACCAGGTTGGCCGCCACCCGGCTGCCGGGAGTAGCCGTATCTATTTTCGACTTATGGGTCTGCAACCCGCGGAGTCGCGACTTCAGACCGGAGGGGACAATCTCCACCTCCTGCCCTACCGAAAGCGCGCCGTCAATCAAGGTCCCGGTGACCACCGTGCCCGAGCCGGCAATGGTAAAAACCCTGTCGACAGGAAGGCGTGGGCGACCCAGGTCCGACCTTGGTTCTGTCTCGTCCAGGAGCTTATCGATAGCCGATACCAGCTCCGGCAGCCCGGCCCCGGTCAGCGCCGAGACCGGCAGTATGGGGGCACCGGCGAGGGTGGTGCCGGCGATTACCTCTTCGACTTCCATCCGGACCAGACTGAGGAGTTCATCATCAACCAGGTCCTGCTTGGTGATAACGACAATGCCCCGCCGTACCCCGAGTAAATCGAGGATAGCCAGGTGCTCCCGGGTCTGCGGCATGACACCTTCGTTAGCCGCCACGATGAGCAGGGCGAGGTCAATGCCACCGACACCGGCCAGCATGTGCTTGACGAAACGCTCGTGCCCCGGCACATCGACGATGCCTACTTCACGCCCGCCGGGGAGCTTGAGCCAGGCGAAACCCAGCTCGATGGTCATGCCCCGCTCTTTCTCCTCCCGGAGGCGGTCGGGGTCAATGCCGGTCAGCGCCTGCACCAGCATCGACTTACCGTGGTCGATGTGTCCGGCGGTACCCAGTACGTACATGATGGACTCTATTTCCTCTGTTTCAGTAGACCGGCTATATCCCGGAGTGCCTGAATGATAATATCGTCTTCTTCCGGCAGCACCGTACGGGGGTCGAGGAGGAGTATATCCTTATCGATACGGCCGATAACCGGCACCTCCCGCCGGCGGAGTCGCTCGCCGATAGTTTTAGCGGTATTCCGGCCGCTCCGGCTGACAGCCACCAGTTTCGTCGGCAACATCCCGCCGGGCAGGCTGCCGCCACCCACTACCGTCTCCCCCGGCACTACTTTAGCCGCGCCGCCCAGGGCGTCCGCCCAGAGCGAAGCCCGCCGTCCGATTTCTTCCAATGGAGCGGCAATCATGCGCCATACCGGTATTTTGGCGGTCGCTTCTTCTTTGAGATAGTGCAACAGAGTTACCGCCAGAGCGGCCAGGCGCGTTTTATCTATCCGCACCGCCCGCGCCAGCGGGTGTTTTTTCAGCTTATCCACGTATTGCTTTTCTCCGACGATAATACCGGCCTGCGGCCCGCCCACGAGCTTGTCGCCGGAGAAAAAGGTCAGCGCGGCTCCGGCGATTACGCTCTGCTGGACCATCGGCTCAGGGGCAAGTCCAAAAACGGTAGTGTCCAGGAAGCAGCCGCTGCCGAGGTCGTCGAAGACCGGTAAATCATTCTTTCGTCCGATTTCCACCAGTTCTTCCAGAGTAACCTCGCTGGTGAATCCCACCAGACGGAAGTTACTGGAATGCACCCGCATCAGAGCCACCGTCCGCTCGGTTATCGCCTGCTCAAAGTCACGGGCGTAGGTGCAGTTGGTCGTCCCCACCTCGACGAGTTTGGCGCCGCTCTGACGCATGACATCGGGGATGCGAAAGCCACCGCCGATTTCCACTGCCTGTCCGCGGGAGACGATAACCTCTTTGCGACGGGCTAACGCCGTCAGCCCCAGCAGCACCGCTGCCGCATTATTGTTAACGACCAGCGCCGCCTCGGCCCCGGTGAGCCGGCATAAAAGCCCCTCGACATGTACAGTACGGGACCCCCGGTTACCGCTTTCAAGTTCAAACTCAAGGTTGGCATAGCCGTGGCTGACCTCCTCTATAGCCGCCAGCGATTCCCGGCTGAGAGGGGCGCGGCCCAGGTTGGTATGAAGAATTACACCGGAGGCATTAATGACCCGCCGTAAAGTCGGCTTATCCAGTGTTTGAAGCTCAGCCAGCACCGATGTTACTATATCGTCGAGAGAAGCACATGGTTTACCGGCCGCTATGGACAGACGTTCGTTCTCGAGACGCTTTCTTATAACGTCCACCAGCAGGTCGTGCGGGTAATCCTCGCCGGCCTTGCCGAGCCGTTTATCGGCCAGGACTTTATCCACGCCGGGCAGGCGCTGGAATTCAGTTCCCATCGGCTTTATTCTACACAATAATTCGGCATTCTTCAAAGTTATCGAAACTACCTAATATTCCATACCTCACCCCCTGGCCCCCTCTCCTGACAAGGGCTTTGTATCAATAGTACTTGTTATGTCACCCTGAGCCCGCCGTAGGCGGGCGTGA
>CAYNDI010000168.1:0-5232 GCA_964395955.1 uncultured Dehalococcoidaceae bacterium | reverse complement strand
GCGTTATCTGCGATAAATGCGGCGTCGAGGTAGCCCGCGCCAAGGTGCGGCGGGAACGCATGGGGCACATCGAACTGGCCTGCCCGGTAAGCCATATCTGGTTCGCCAAGGGCATACCCAGCCGCATCGGCCTGCTGCTGGACTTATCGCCGCGTAATCTGGAGCACGTTCTCTACTTCTCTCAATACATCGTCACCTCCGTTGACGAAGCTGCCCGCGAGGAAGCTATCAAGCAACTCGAAGAAAACAATATCCTGACCCTGGAGGAACGCCAGAAAGCCGTAGAAGAGCAGGTCTCCCAGATGGAACAGGAAAAAGCTACGGTGGAAGAGATAAACAAAGTCCGCGGTGATTTTGTCGACGAAAAGACCAGGCTTGAAGAAGAACTGACCCTGGAAACAGAAAAGCTCAAGGAACTCCACGTTAAAGAGCTGCTCAATGAAAATCAGTTTCACGACCTTAGAATGAAATACGGGGATGTCTTCGAAGCCGGCATGGGCGCCGAGGCCATCCTGCAGATTATGAAAAACATTAATCTCGACGAGATACGCAATAACCTGCTGCTGGAAACGCAGTCTTCCTCAGGGCAGCGACGCAAGAAAGCCAGCAAACAGCTCCGGGTGGTGGAATCTTTCCGCAACAGCGGGAACAAACCGGAGTGGATGATTCTTACGGTGCTGCCGGTATTACCGCCCGACCTCAGACCGATGGTACAGCTTGATGGCGGACGATTCGCCACCAGCGACCTCAATGACCTCTACCGGAGGGTTATCAACCGCAACAACCGGCTGCGCCACCTGATAGACATCGGTGCGCCGGAAATCATTATCCGCAATGAAAAACGCATGCTCCAGGAAGCCGTCGATTCGCTTATCGATAACGGCCGCCGGGGACGCGCCATATCAATCAGCGGCAACCATAAACTAAAATCGCTCTCGGATATGCTCCGCGGCAAGCAGGGTCGTTTCCGCCAGAACCTGCTCGGCAAACGTGTTGACTACTCAGGACGTTCGGTAATTGTCTGCGGGCCGGAGTTAAAGCTGCACCAGTGCGGTCTACCACGAAGAATGGCGCTGGAGCTCTTCAAGCCCTTTGTCATGCGCCGGCTGGTGGCACAGGGGCTGGCCCCCAATATCAAGAGCGCCCGGAGACTGGTAGAGAGAGCCAAGGCAGAGGTCTATGATATCCTTGAGGATGTAATCAAGGAACGGCCGGTACTGCTTAACCGGGCCCCTACCCTCCACCGCCTCAGCATCCAGGCTTTTGAGCCGGTGCTTATCGATGGTAGCGCCATCCAGATTCACCCGCTGGTCTGCTCCGCTTTTAATGCCGACTTCGATGGCGACCAGATGGCCGTCCACGTACCGCTGTCACGCGCCGCCGTTAAGGAAGCCCGGGACATGATGCTCAGTCACCACAACATTTTACTGCCCAGCAGCGGCGAGGCTACGGTAAGTCCCACTCTGGATATGGTCCTCGGCTGCTACTACCTGACCACTATCAGGCAACAGCAGGAAAACGGCAAACTCTACGGTAGTTTCGAGGAAGCTAAGCTGGCCTATGAATTCGGCATTGTCGACCTGAGGGAAGAGATTGAAGTAAGAAACAAAGAGACCGATGAAAGGCTCAAGACCAGTGTCGGCAGAATCCTCTTCAACGAGGTCCTGCCCGAAGAACTGGGCTATTTTAATAAAATTATTGATAAATCAACCCTGAAACAGATAGCCACCCGCTGCTGCAAGATACTACCGGACGAAGAGACCGGTGAAGTACTGGACAGTATCAAGCGCCTCGGCTTCCATTACGCCTCCAAGTCGGGGATTACCATAGCCATGAACGACATTGAAGTTCCCGCGAATAAACCTCAGATACTTGCTGCGACCGAAGCCAGAATTGCGACCCTCGAAAGCCAGTACAACCGCGGCCTGATTACTGACGAAGAAAGATACAACCAGGTCGTCGATATCTGGACGGAGACCACCAATGAAATAACGACTACCATCCAGAATAACCTCGACCGCTATGGCGGCGTCTACATGATGGCCACATCCGGAGCCAAAGGTAACATCTCCCAGATACGACAGATGGCCGGCATGCGCGGACTGATGACCGACCCCGCCGGTAAAATCATCGAATTTCCCATAAAGTCCAGCCTGCGCGAAGGGCACAGTATTCTGGAATACTTCATCTCCACGCACGGCGCCCGTAAAGGCCTGGCGGATACCGCCCTGAGGACATCCGATAGCGGCTATCTCACGCGGCGCCTGATCGATGTCGCCCAGGATGTTATTACCGTTGAGGACGACTGCGATACTATCGAAGGTGTCTGGATATCCGAGCCGAAAGAAAAAGGCCTTTTGCCGCCATTACCCGAGCGTATTCTCGGGCGAATGGCCGCCACCGACATCGTTCACCCGGAAACTGGTGACATCATTGTCTCGCGTAACGAAGAAATCGACGAAAATAAAATAGAGCAAATTATCGGCGCCGGACTTAATTCGGTCCATGTCAGGTCGCCCCTCACCTGCCAGTCGCGCCGGGGAACCTGCCGGTACTGCTACGGTCGCGACCTTGCCCGGGGCAGCCTCGTTGAGCCGGACGTAGCCGTAGGTATCATCGCCGCCGAGAGTATCGGCGAACCCGGCACCCAGATGACGCTGCGCACCTTCCACACCGGCGGCGTGGTTGGACTCGATATTACCAGCGGTCTTCCCAGGGTAGAGGAACTCTTTGAGGCCAGGACACCCCGGGGCCAGGCGATAATCTCTGAGATAGACGGGAAGGCCGAGGTGGTCCAGAATGAGGAAGGCCGGAAAATAAAAATCGTCAGCGAAGAAGTCTACCAGGACGAATACACGATACCCACCGGCTTTCAGGCAAAGATAAAGAGCGGCCAGTGGGTGGATATCGGCACCGTGCTGGCAGCCCCGACCAAGAAAAAAGGTGCTAAAGAGAAGGATGCTCCGGATACGGAATCCGAGCCTATTGTGGCCCGCTTCGCCGGCGAAGCCAAGGTGAAGAAGAAGCAACTGGTTATCAGCTATGTCGAGAAAGAGGAGCGGGAATATCCCATACCGTCCACTGCCAGTATCTGGGTCCAGACTGACGACCAGGTTAAAGCCGGCCAGCAGCTGACTGACGGTTCCATTAACCCGCACGATATCCTGCGCATACTGGGCAAAGAAGCCGTCCAGCAATACCTGGTAGACGAGGTACAGAAAGTGTACCGCTCTCAGGGTGTGAATATCAATGACAAACACATCGAGGTTGTCGCCCACCAGATGCTGACCAAGGTCCGCATCGATTCCGCCGGCGATACCGACCTGGTACCGGATGAACTCGTCGATAAATTCACCTATGAAGATACCAACGCCAAGGTTCTGGCCGAAGGCGGCGAACCGGCCACGGCCCATACCGTCCTTCTGGGAATCACCCGGGCTTCGCTGAGTACCGATAGCTGGCTGGCGGCTGCCTCGTTCCAGGAGACCACCCGCATCCTGACCGAAGCTGCAGCCAACGGCAGGATTGACAGACTGGTGGGGCTCAAGGAGAACGTTATTATCGGCAAGCTGATTCCGGCGCGTTACCTTGACGAAGAAGATGTAGCCAAATTGATGCCTCCTGAAGAAGAAGACGAAGCTCTCAGACTGCTGGCCAATCTGGCCGGACCGGATGAAGCCGACGTGACGGATATGCAAGAAACGGTCTTAGAAGCATTCGGAGAAACGACCCAAGAAGAAACAGGAGAGACAACTGAAGAAATAGTCGCAGAAACGATTGAAAAACCAGTTGGAGAAACCGCCGAAGAAGCACCAGAAGAAGTAGTGGAAGTGACTACCGAAGAGGCAGTCGAAGAACCAGTCGCGGAAACTGCCGAAGAAGCGATAGGAGAAACAGCCGAGGCAACCACGGAAGAAGCGCCTGAGGTGACTACTGAAGATACAGTAGAAGAAACGACTGAAAACCCGGTTGAAATATCCGATAAGGCGGACAGCGATACTGAAATAAAGGACACCGATACCGGCGGAGAGGAAGAAAAAGAATCTGCCTAGAATCCCGCTTTTATCGCGGTCTTTTCAGGGGGTGAGATAATAGCTCGTATCATCTCGGGTAAACCCAGCGCTGAGGACGCACCTCTCGATACCAGTCTTCGCCCCCGGTCTCTGGCCGATTTCATCGGACAGGACAAAAACAAGGAAAACCTGCAAATAGCCATCACGGCCGCTAAAGGCCGGGGAGAACCCCTCGACCACGTGATGTTTTACGGACCTCCCGGCCTGGGTAAGACCTGCCTGGCCCATATCATCGCCGCCGAAGCCGGCGTTAATATCAAGACGACATCCGGTCCGGCTATCGAGCGTACCGGCGACCTGGCCGCCATCCTTACCAATCTGCACAGCCATGATATCCTCTTTATAGATGAAATTCACCGTTTGAACCGGACGGTGGAAGAAATACTGTATCCCGCCATGGAAGACTTTGCCCTGGACATTATCATCGGCAAGGGACCCGGGGCCAAGAGCCTGCGGCTCAACCTGCCCAAATTCACCCTTATCGGCGCCACCACCCGCTACGCCCTGCTCAGTCCGCCGCTGCGGGACAGGTTCGGGGCGGTGTACCGACTCGATTTCTACGACGGTGAAGCGCTGGAGAAAATCGTGAAGCGCTCGGCACGGATATTACAGGTGGCGGCGGAAGAGGACGGACTGAAGGAGATAGCCCGCCGCGCCCGGGGAACGCCGCGCGTGGCCAACCGCCTGCTGAAGAGAGTGCGGGACTACGCCCAGGTTATTGCCGAAGGTACCATTACGCAAAAAGTGGCCGTTGACGCGCTTTCCAAGCTGGAAATAGACTCGCTGGGACTCGACGAGACAGACCACAAGGTGTTGCGCACCATCATCGAGAAGTTCAACGGGGGGCCGGTGGGACTGGATACCATCGCGGCTTCTATCAGCGAGGAAGCCGATACCGTTACCGATGTCTACGAACCCTACCTGATGCAGCTGGGCTTCCTGGAAAGAACGCCGCGCGGCCGTCAGGCAACCCGCCGGGCCTACGAGCACCTCGATATCCCCTTTAATAAGAAGTCGGCGCAGGGCAACCTGCTGTAAAGCTGCCACAATCATTTCAGGGAACAATCCGTATCCAACTATCTTTGAATCCCGATTAGAGTTATGTAAAGCGTGTTGTGTTTCTAATTGTCTTATTGAAAATATCTCTACCTCACCCCCT
>CAYNDI010000167.1:1531-5296 GCA_964395955.1 uncultured Dehalococcoidaceae bacterium | reverse complement strand
TGGTGCTGCATGATATTGACTCGGGAATATTATACATTATTCAACTCCTGGCTGAGCTCGGCGCACAGCCTTTTCAGGAAACGCTGCGGGGGTTTATCGAAGAGGGATGTGTAGAGGGGAGTCAAAGACATGTTGCCCTGTAGTATCGCCTGGATATCCGTGCCTTCGGCTTCCGTTCCCACGAGTCTTTCCCGCGTCATGCGGTATTGTTTTACCGGGCCTTCGTTGTGTTCTGAAACCAGGTTGATATGGCTGGAACGGGCGAGGCTGGTAAGCTTGACCTCCCCCACTTTTTCCAGCGGCAGGTCCGGCACGTTAAGGTTGAAGAATATCCGGGGAAAGCCTTCTTCCGCTATTCTTTTTACCAGCATGACGGCTACCCTGGCCCCGGCGGACAGGCTGTCTTTCCCGCCTTCAAATGATGATGAAGAAACGGCCAGTGCCGGCAGGCCGCGGGTATAGCCCTGCATGGCGGCGCCGACTGTCCCGGATATAAAGACGTCTTCCCCATAGTTGGGGCCGGGATTGATGCCGGAAACGACCATATCGATATCCGGGACCAGCTTGCCGTGGCCGAGGATTACGCAGTCGGAGGGCGTCCCGTCCACGGAATAGGCGGTGACGCCGGCTACCGGCGTGTCGGCTTTCTCAACGTGGAGCGGCTCGAACAGGGTTACGGCCGTGCCTATGGCGCTCCTTTCGCCGTCGGGAGCCACCACTATTACCCGGGCGATTTCCTGCAGTTCCCTGACCAGCGTCCACAGGCTTTCGGCTTTGATGCCGTCATCGTTGGTAACGAGTATTTTCATCGGATTTCTTTCTCCTTCAGTTTATCATGGCGTGGAGTTTTACGGCAAAAGGGGGGATGGTTATGGGGCGATAGAGCGCCATGAGTATTACACTCGAGTGTTATTTGTGCAATATCCTAAAATATGGTATCATGCTATAGCGAATTCAATTACCTTCAGGTTTTAGATATTAATGCTAGTAGTTACTTGCGTCAAACAAGTCCCGGATACTACTCAGGTCAAAGTTGACCCCGATACCGGCACCCTCATTCGTGAGGGTGTTCCCTTTATCATGAACCCCTATGATACGCACGCCCTGGAAGAAAGCCTGCGCCTTAAAGACAAGTACGGCTTCCGCGTCGCTGTGATTTCTATGGGCCCTCCCAGCGCCGAGGTTACTCTGAGAAAAACACTGGCCTTGGGGGCCGATGAAGCCATACTGCTCAGCGACCGCGTCTTCGGTGGCGCCGATACTTTAGCCACAAGCATGACCCTGACGGAAGCCGTCCGCAAGCTGGCGCAGCAGGAAGAGCTGGCCATCGTCATGTGCGGCCGCCAGACCATCGATGGCGATACCGCCCAGGTCGGTCCCGGCATCGCCACCCGCCTGGGATGTTCGCAGCTTACTCTGGTAGACCGCGTTGAAGAGGTAGACCTCAAGGCAAAGACGGTCAAGGTCAGGCGAAAGCTGGAAGGCCGCCACGAAATAGTCTCGGCGCCCCTGCCCGCCATGATTGCCGTACTCCGGGAAATTAATACGCCACGCTATCCCAGTGTACCCATGCGGCTGATGGCCGAGGATGCGACCGTTACGACCTGGGACAATAAGGCGATGCAGCTGGACGAGACGACCATCGGACTAAAGGGCTCACCGACTCAGGTACGCAAAATCTTCTCGCCGGAGAGGGCCAAGGGCGAGATACTGGGTGGTGACGCCGATAAGCCTGAAGATTCCGCCAGATTGTTGATTCAAAAAATGATGGAAAAGGACTTATTGTCCTTATAGCCGGGTTAGAGCAGACTTAACTATGGCAGAAGAACCTAAGAAAATCAAAAGACCCCGCGGCACGGCCAGGCTCATACCCGGCAAGTGCATCGCCTGCGGCGCCCGCTGTGAAAGCGAGTGCCCTAAAGATGCCATCACCATGAACGAAAAGGGCGAGCCGATTATCGACCTGGAGAAGTGCACCCGGTGCCGGCGATGTGTTAAAATCTGCCCGGCCGAAGCCATCGAGATTTACTATACGCCGGAAGAGCAGAAGATACTCGATGAACTGGCGGCGCAGAAAGCTGCCGCCGGACCCGCCGCCGAGGCGGAAGTGGAAAAAGCCGACCCCCGGCTGGCAAAAATTAAGGAGTATAAAGGCGTCTGGGTATTCACAGAGCATACCGAGGGCAAGGCGGCTGAGGTTTCCTGGGAGTTGCTGGGTGTCGGCGCCGACTTGGCTAAAACCCGCAACGTCGAGTTATGTTCGATAGTCGTCGGGGACAAGGTCGAGGACCTCTGTAAGGAAGCGTTCGCCTACGGCGCGTCCAAAGTCTATCTCGTTGACGACCCCGTCTTTCACTACTACCGTACCGAGTCTTACTACAAAGCGCTCTGCTATTTAATCGAAAAGTTCAAACCGGAAATTGTCCTCGTCGGCGCTACCGGTCTGGGCCGCGACCTGGCCGGTGCTGTCGCTACCAGCCTGCAGACAGGGCTTACCGCCGACTGCACCGGACTTTCTATCGACGATAAGGGTTTCCTGCTTCAGACGCGTCCCGCTTTCGGCGGCAACATCATGGCGACTATTCTGACGGAGTATACCCGGCCCCAGATGTCCACGGTGCGACCCCACGTTATGCCCCTTCCCCAGAAAGACACGTCCCGCTCCGGCACCATCATCCGTGAGAAAGTGCCCGTCAGGGAAGAGGAAATCGCCGCCAAGGTGCTGGAGATAATCGCCGATGAGAATCTGGACAGCGTTGACGTGGCGGCGGCGGACATTATCGTCTCCGGCGGGCGGGGCATGTGTAATACCGAGAATTATAAAATACTCCAGGAGCTGGCTAATGAACTCGGCGGGGTCGTCGCCTGTTCGCGTGCCGCCGTGGAAGCCGGCTGGATGCCCCTGGAAAGGCAGGTCGGTCAGACGGGAAAGACGGTCAGGCCCAAGATTTATATCGCCTGCGGTATCAGCGGCGCCATTCAGCATCTGGTCGGCATGCAGGACTCGGATACCATTATTGCCATAAACCGTGATAAACAGGCGCCCATTTTCGAGGTAGCCACCTTCGGCATTGTCGGCGACCTCTTTCAGGTGGTACCGGCCATTACCGAGTATGTGAAGGAACTGCGTCAAAAGAAGGCTGGGAAAACCACCGCGGCCTCTTAAAAAAGGAAAAGTATATTTATGACGGCAACTGTAACGGCATTTATCATAGTCTTCATAGTGGCTGTTCTCCTGTTCGCCTATAGCTGCTACCGGCGTTTCGGTCTGGTAATGAAGGGCCGTCCGGACAATCGATTCGACGCCCCCTTTAAGCGTCTGGGGAACATGCTTTACTATGCCTTCGGCCAGCGGCGCGTCGTCAAGAAGCCCTTCGGCATTAACCACTTCGTCCTCTTCTGGGCTTTCATGTTGCTGCTTATTGCCAACACCGAGTTCCTGCTTAACGGCCTGGCCCCGGATGTCATCAGCTTCTCACGCCTGCCGGATGGCGCCTACTTCACCCTGGCCTGTATTTTCGATATTGTCTCGGTGCTGGCCCTTCTCGCCGTAATCCTGGCGGTAATCCGCCGTTTTGCTTTCCCGCCCCCTTATACCGAGGCCCGCAGCCCCGATGCTTTCATTATCCTCTCCATGGTTGCCGGCCTGATGATTGCTTTCTTCGGCATGAATGCCAGCGAAATCGCCGCGGGAACGGAGAGGGCGGCGTCTTACATGCCCATATCCAATTTCGGAGCTTCCCTCATTTCATCGGGCACGTCGAT
>CAYNDI010000167.1:0-1521 GCA_964395955.1 uncultured Dehalococcoidaceae bacterium | reverse complement strand
TGGATACGGCCGCCAGTGTTTTCTGGTGGATTCACGCCGTCATACTGCTGTCCTTCCTCAATTACCTGCCTTACAGCAAGCACATGCACGTCCTGACCTCTATCCCCAACTGCTTTTTCAAGAGCCTGGATAAAGTTAAAACCCAGCCCCGGGAGGAGTTTATTAAGGGCAATGACTTCGGCGTGGGGCAGGTTGAGCAGTTCACCTGGAAAGGGCTTTTCGACTCCTATTCATGCACCGAGTGCGGGCGCTGCTCGGACAGCTGCCCGGCCACTTTCACCGGCAAGCCCTTGCAGCCGCGACTGCTTATCCACGATATAAAAATAAACCTACTGCATAATAACAAAAATGATGGCACTTCGGCCTTGCCTTTAATCGGCGATAAAGGTGAGGGCAGCGTTGCCGAGGAGGTCCTCTGGGAGTGCACTACCTGCGGCGCCTGCATGGAGGTCTGCCCCGTCTTCATCGAGCACGTGCCCCGCATCGTTGATATGCGCCGCAATCTGGTGGAAATGAAAACTAAATTCCCGGACGAGCTGCTGACGTTATTTGAGAACATGGAGCAGCGCAGCAATCCCTGGGGTATTGCCCCGGCGGAACGCATCAAGTGGGCGGCGGATATCGAAGTGAAGCCCTTCGAGGAAGGCCAGACCGAATACCTGTTTTACACCGGCTGCGCCGGTGCCCTCGATGCCCGTAACCGCCACACGACGCTGTCCGTGGCCAAAATCCTGGATAAAAGCGGTGTGTCCTGGGGCACTTTGGGGCGGGACGAATTGTGTTGCGGTGAAAGCCTGCGCCGCCTCGGCAACGAGTACGTCTTCGACCGCATGGCGCGGGCGAATATCAAGATGTTCGAGGAAAAGGGAATCAAGAAAATTATTACCCAGTGCCCGCACTGTTACTCCACCCTGAAGAACGACTATAAGCAGTACGGCGCTCAACTGGAAGTCGTCCACCATACGGAATTTATCAAGAGCCTGATTCAGGAGGGTAAATTGAAACTGAACGCTTCGGGAGACCTGGGCAACGTGGTGTTCCACGATTCCTGCTACCTTGGAAGATATAACGGTCTCTATGAAGCCCCCCGCCAGGTTATTGCCGCAGCTACCGGTAAAGCCCCCACCGAGATGGAGCGTAACCGCGATAAGGCGTTCTGCTGTGGAGCCGGCGGCGGCCGCATGTGGATGGAGGAAAAAGAGGGGACCCTCATTAATGTGGCCCGGGTGGAAGAAGCTCTGGACAGGCAGGCGGAGACCGTTTGTGTCTGCTGTCCTTACTGCATGACCATGTTCGATGACGGCTTGAAGGATAAAGAGGCCGACGAGAAAATACAGGTTCTTGACCTCGCGGAAATCGTGGCCAGGGCTTTGCCCGATTAATAAATAATGTTCCAAACGTATTTGGTAATTATATCTTCCCTCCCCTGCGGAGAGAGTCGTACTGGACATATTTTGTGCCTGGTAATATAATTAGAGTGGTTGTTAAGCCGAAGTCTTAAATATAAGTACACTGTAAGAA
>CAYNDI010000166.1:0-5297 GCA_964395955.1 uncultured Dehalococcoidaceae bacterium | reverse complement strand
TGAAAAAATTCATAATCTCTCTGGTCCTGTCTTCAGGAACGGCGGTACTATTTCGATACTTTGACCTGACTGTCGGCCCGAGTTCCACTCTGAATCCGAGTTCCTGCAAAGTGGCAATACCATTTTCGACCGCTTGCTCATCAACAATGTGCATCGATGATTGTAGGAGTCTTATCAAGTATGCGTTCATATAGTTCTGTCTCGGTATATGTTTTATCCATAGGTTTACATCCTTTCACTGGGGTTGGGCGATGAGTATACTGTGCTCCTTTTTAGTCCAGGGACGCCAGCTCCTTTTTATCACCCAACCCCAGTCATACTTTAGCCACAAATAGACCACCTGTCAATCTAGCAACCAAATGCAAACGGAACCGTCGGATTTTCTATTTGCCTAGTATCATATGTTATAATAATTCGTTCAACTAGGTAATAATTCAATCAATCATTACCCAACAAAAGCCTCTTTTGTGACCTGAGTTAAGCAAGCCAAGCTATAATTCAGGACAAATACATTGGAGCATAGTAACGGGCATTATAGTAGTAAAGCCCAGTATCGTCCAGTCTTTGACCCGTAAAGAGCTTTTCCGTGGGGGAATTGTCTATTTCAGGTTGACTATTTCGGCATTCTCCGTATGGATAGTATTTCGTGATCGTCTGTATCTGGTCGCCGTCAGTGTCCGTCATCAGGGAGGTGCCGGTCTACACATAATATGATTGTCTGTAAAAATCTCTTCAAGTAAAACTCAAGTCTATTTGGTGGGCTCAAAATTTTATACCGTTATGATGTTGCATACATAACGGTACTATGTTATAATCCGTTTGCTACATTACAAATATTACAGATGCATTATTATAAAATGATGCAAACCGGAAGATAATTGAATATGTCTCCGAGCCAAATCTCCTAAAGGTTTTAACCTACGGAGACTGGCCGGTAGGGTTTCGCTGGAAACGGCGTTGCCTTCCTTGTATGGAAAGGAGAATGTAATGAGAGCGACCGCTCATTGTCGGGCGCGCTTAAATAGCTTATGGCATGGTCTAGTCCTGACCAGTCTTGAAAGACTGAAAAAGACTAAAAATACTTTCCTTTTTGCTGTTTACCTAACAGCAGCTTCACCACTGCCAGTTCATTGTTCCCTGGAATATCCCATAGGTGTAAAACGTATTCGGAGCCAGCCGGAGCGGCTGGAGGATATCCCGGCATACCGATGCCACCCCAATAAAAAGGAGGTGATTGATTTGAAATGGTAATATTCGATAGGTGGTAACCCCGGCCTGCGAGCAGTTTTACCTGAACGCAGGACAAGGAGCACTCGCCAGAGCATCTGCCTTTAAGTATGTGATGAGGCAATTTTACATGTCCCGCCACATCTTACGGGGTTGCCACCATTTTTATCTTATAACTAAAGAAGACCTATGTAAAGAGTTAATTAAAATCAAGATAAGAAAGGGAAATCGCATGAAAAAAAGAATACTAGCCATCGCGGTATGCCTGGTGCTGGTATTAGCAGCCCTGCCCGGTCTGCCGGTATTTGCCGCGGGAACGACGTGGTATGTCGATGACGACGGCGGGGCCGACTTCACTACCATACAGGAAGCGGTAGATGCCGCCGCCGAAGGAGACACCATCATCGTCAGGGACGGCACCTATGTAGAAAACCCGTTTATAGAAACGGAGAGCCTGATCATTCAGTCCGAAAACGGCGCGGCCACTACCATTGTCCAGGCAGCCGATCCTGAAGTGGACGTGGTTCTTGTTGGAGCGAACAACGTCACCTTTGACGGCTTTACCGTACAGGGCTGTACCGAAGAATATTATGGTGGGATAACTGTTTATACAGATGGTGGTGACACCACAGGGTGTGTGATTAAGAACAATCATTGCACGAATAACGATTGCGGTATCCTATTGATCGACGCTTATAGCACTACCGTTGAATCAAATATAGCCAGCGATTGCCGTATTGGCATAGGTATTAGTGACGCTGGCAGCAACCTGGTTACCAATAACACAATTACGGATAATGAATACGGTGTCGCTCTTGGTGGACAATTCACAGCATCCAATACCCTGTACCTGAACAACTTCACGAACAATGCCGTTTCCCACGTTCTGGACGATAACGACCCCCCGGGGGCACTACCCGCAAACTTCTGGAACTCCCCGGCGCCGGTAGATTACTCATACGGCGGTTCTGCGTACAACGGGCAGGTCGGCAACTACTGGGACGATTACGCCGGTGCGGATGCCGATAGCAACGGCATCGGCGATACGCCGTACACGACTATTAGTCCGGATGTTGATAACTATCCTCTGATGGAGGGTTTCGGCACTTACTTCCCGCCCCCCACCACCAGCGCCGCGCTGAGCGTCACCTCCAATGTCCTCATCGATATGCTCGGCATCGAACTGGACCGGGACAGCATCGACTACGGCGATATCGGCCCCGGGGAAAGCTCGGCGGTAGAAATGGTGGGCATTCTCAACACCGGGACGCTCGATGTCGACGTGACCCTCGAGGTTGAAGGCGCCGACGCTATCGCCCAGGACTTCTTCGAGCGGTCCCTCCACATCGACGGCAGCCTGTATGACATCGCCGCCGTCATCGCCTCTATCGATGTCGGGCAGGATGTGGACGTCGCCACCCAGCTTCACGTGCCGGGTGACTGGAGTGAGGCCGGGTTACAGGAGGCGGAGTTCGTTTTCTGGGCGGAAGCCTCGGATTAATCCAGTAGAAGAATAAGGAGGTACTAAAGGAAGAAAATTAAATACTAATTAATCGAGATAAACCGGAAAAAACATAAAAGAGGTGAATAAAATGAAAAAAAGAATACTGGGATTGCTCCTGAGTCTGGTACTCATACTATCCATAACGCCGTTCGCCTTCGTCTCTCCGGCGCTGGCGGCTGACCCGACAACCTCGGTCACGGTGACCAAGCTGGCAGATGACGGCGTTACCGTCCTCGACCAGGTTACCATAACCGTGGAGGAAATGATGGCGGGCTCGCCCGAACTGCCCATCTACGGGGACGGCGTGACGCACTACTACCACCAGGGTCCTACCTTTGACCTGGGAAATATGTGGGACCCCGGTGAGATGGTCAACATCGACAGCCGGGACTACGGGGCTGCCATGGGCAGCGACGTCAAAGACCTGTGTGAAATGCTCCCCGGCGGCGGGGCTTCGCCGGGTGATGTAATCGAGATAAAGGCATCCGATAACTTCAACAAGACCTTTGGCTACGAGGACGTCTATAGCCCCGAGCCGGCCCAGGGCAGGTTAATCATCACCTGGTACACCGACGGCACTGCCGATGGTATGTCAGGTATTGTGACCGATGGCTCCTACAGCACCGGTATGCGGCTCCTCTTTTTCGCCGAGACTCTTAACCCGGAGGGCAAGCACGTCTTCGGTGAATGGGACATGCACGAGACCCTGGCCGAAGAGTACTGGCATTACTACTACGACGGCGCCACTCTCTGGCCTTCCAGCAGCGGCCTCTCGGTGAAATGGGTCAGTGACATCATCATCTACAGTTCGGAGCCGGCGGAGCCGGAGCCGGACTGGCCGCTCACCCTGGTCGGGGCCAGCACCTACGAGATGGACCAGACCGAGTTCGAAGGAGGAGCTGACTGTCATGAGGTTACCTGGATTGACGGAACTGATAACTGGAGCGGTGTACCTCTATGGCGGCTGGTGGGCTATGTCGATGATGATACTCAGCACGGCGCGGGAGCCTTCAACGACGGCCTGGCCGCGGTCGGGTACGACGTAGAAATTATTGCCGCCGATGGTTACAGCAAGGCATTTGCCAGCGCGGAAGTCGCCCGTAATGACGACATGATTATCGCCAACACACTGAATGGCGTGGAATTGACATCCTCTTACTATCCTCTGCGCCTGGTCGGGCCCGACCTTTCGGGCGGCGAGAAGGTTCGCCATATCGTGAGGATCAGGCTGCTGAATCTTCCCGAGGATGTCGCCAGCGACTCGTTGACTGCTTCGGCTAACGTCGAAGTGCCGGCGATAGGCATCGAGCTGGACCGTGATTCCATCGACTTCGGAGATGTCCGGCCCGGGGAAAGCTCGGCGGTGGAAATGGTGGGCATCACTAATATCGGGACGCTTGATGTCGACGTCAGCCTCGAGGTCGAGGGCGCTGACGCCATCGCCCAGGATTTCTACGAGCTGTCCCTCCATATAGATGCACTGCCGTACGATATCAACGCAATAATAGCATCACTTGTGCCTGAAGAGTTTCAGAGTGTAGCGACACAGCTTCACGTACCCGGGGACTGGAGTGACGCCGGAGTACAGGAGGCGCAGTTTATCTTCTGGGCGGAAGCCACGGAGTAGTTTTTGCCTTCAGCCGGAGGAAGCAGGGCGTTTCGCCGCGCCCTGCCTCCCTTCCCTTTATTGACCGGCGGGTATAACGGTGCGTATAAAATGACGTTAAAGGAATTAGCCAGGGGATTTATCGTTTTCATCATCCTCATGCTGGTGGTGTGCCCGTATGCGGAGGCGTCACCAGGACCCGGGGATTACATTCCCCTGTGGGGGCCGTATCTCACTTCCGTCAGCGAGACCGGCATAACGGTAAACTGGAAGACGGAAAGTGAGACGCAGGGCCAAGTGCGGTACGCTACCGACGCGTATTACCAGCAAAACGGGGATTACAGCCACATCGTAACCGATACGTCGAAGCAACTGCATCACCTCCGGTTGAGCGATTTATATCCGGCTACGAAATATCATTATCAGCTGGAGATAGAGGGGCAGTATACCGGTGACAGTGCTTTCACCACGCTGAGCAGTCCTTCCTTTACTTTCATCGTCTACGGCGATTCCCAGGAGCAGGCCCCCCTATTCACGCAGCTGGAAAGACACAAAATCGTCGCCGACCGCATCTCCGCCGAGGAAGGCATCTCCTTCGTTCTGCACGCCGGCGACCTCGTTAGCGATGGCGACGACCTTGAGGAGTGGGGGCGCTTCTTCGAGGCCGCTCGCCGGATGCTGGCGCAGATACCGATATACCCTGTCCTGGGCAACCATGAAGGCAACTCCCCGAATTACTTTGATGCCTTTGGCGTATCATCCTGGTATTCCTTCGACTGCAGCAACGCCCATTTTTCGCTGCTCGATAGCAATACGTCCATCGCCCTTCAGGCGGAGTGGCTGGCGGCTGACCTCGGCGGCGCGGCCGACTGGAAGTTCGCGGTCTACCACCACCCTCCCTACAGCTCCAGCCCCAAGAACTGGGGGGGCTGGTCGCATACCCGGACCGCCTGGGAGCCG
>CAYNDI010000165.1:991-5298 GCA_964395955.1 uncultured Dehalococcoidaceae bacterium | reverse complement strand
TAACGTACTTGAAGTGATTATAGAGGGGCGGGAGGGATTGGATTACGGGGTTTTAGCTATCGCTGTTTCTCAGGGTAACCAGGATATCCTTACCTTTTTTGCCGACGTTTTCAACTGAAGGTATTTCTCTAACGGCGTTTATTAAAGCCACCGGTTCGGCCAGCGATAGTACAAACATGTGGCCGTCTTCCTCGGAACTGCCGAACATGGTGATTCTCAAGTCTTCTATCTTTTGCAGTTCTTTCCTGAATTTCCTGACCGCAGTGATATCATCCGTGACGGGCACTTTCAGCCGGATTTCTCCGTGGAACATTTCCGTATCGGTACTGCCATTGACAGCCGGCTGGCTTGACGCCGGTTGCTGGCTCTTTTTAGTGTCTTCTTCTGTCCTGGCTTGCTCATTCTTGGCTTCTATTTTGTCTATTATTTGCTGTTCTTTAGCTTCTTCTTCGTCCCTGGCATGCTGTTCCCTGGCTTCCTTTTCGGACTTCGCCTGTTGTTCGCTATCTTCCTCTTCCACTCTCGCCGGCTGTTCGCCGCTGTCTTTCCCGGCCTTTACCTGTTGTTCCATAGCTTCCTTTTCATCCTTAGCCTGCTGCTCTCTGGCTTCTTTCTCGGCCTTAGCCTGCTGTTTCCTGGCTTCTTTCTCGTCCTTAGCCTGCTGTTTCCTGGCTTCTTTCTCGGCCTTAACCTGCTGTTCCCTGGCTTCTTTCTCGGCCTTAGCCTGCTGTTCCCTGGCTACTTTTTCGGCCTTGGCCTGCTGTTCCCTGGCTTCCCTTTCCTCTTCTATGGTTAAGTTCATGTCGCTTTTAACTGTCTGGATGGTAATTTCCTCGACCTCTTCCTCCTCGACCTCCTCTGCTACTATCGCCTTCAGTTCCTCATGATTTCTCTGGAAAGGAAGCTGTCCTTCGCGTTTCTTGAAAGCTGAAATAAAGGCCTCGGTAGCCCGGGGGCAGAACTGCGTTCCGATACCGTTAATCAACTCGGTCATGGCTTCGTCAACGCTCAGCGCCGCACGGTATGAGTGTTCGGTCGTCATCGAATCGAAGGCATTGGCCACAGCTACGATACGAGCGCCGAAGGGTATATCCTCACCCTCGAGCTTTTCCGGGTATCCTTTGCCGTCATACCTCTCGTGGTGATAAAGAACGATGTTCCTGGCATCCTTCAGATAAGTAATGTCACCCAGAATATCGGCCCCTTTCTGCGGATGTTCGTATATGAGACTCCATTCCTTATCCGAAAGCGGGCCGGGTTTACACAGTATATCGCTGTCAATACCTATTTTGCCGATATCATGCAGTAATGCACCGAACTCAATAGCTTTTATCTCCTGAGGCGGCAGGTCGAGGCAATTAGCTACCAGCAACGCGTATTCCTTGCAGCGCCGGGAATGGGCGTATCCGAAAGAATCCTGGATATCGGCGGTGTTTGCCAGTTCCTCCGCCGTGCTTCGGTAGCCATCAAGCAAGGCCTGGTCCAGTGCCAGCTTGCTGAAATTTTCAATGGCGGTTATTTGCATGGATACCAGTAATATCAGGGCTTCGGTGGAGGCAAAACCCTTTATCACCTCGAAGTCCCGCTCGGTGAAATCATCGCCGTTGTCTTTGTCGATTGAACTGATAACGCCGATGACTTTTTTACCTCGCAATACCGGTGCGGCGATTATTGACCTGGCGGTAGCACCGGATGTATCATCGTCTTTTTGCTGGAAACGGGCATCGGCTTCGAGATTATTGACCAGTACCGGTATAACGTTTCCGGCCACCCATCTGGCGACTGCCAGTTCAACGGCTGAGGCGCGCCGGTGCGGAGAGCCATCGAAATTTTTAACGCTAAACGGCGAATGAAGCTCGTTCTTTTTATCATCGTTCAGGAACAAGGTGGTGACCGTGGCGCCGAGTGTGTTCTTGGTCACCTTTAAAATCCTTTCCAGCAGTGTCGAGACTTCCGTGATAGAACTGGCTTCTTCGGCTATTTCAGAGAGGAGTTCGATTCTCGTCTGGTACTCCTCCATCTCCATATTGTTGTCACCGTTTTTCTTGGGTGAAGCCCGTCGTTTAAGTCTATTAAAAACCATTACCATTCTATCAATACCTCTACCGGCGTCTCTGTTCTATCGGAATTGGCGTGAGCGATTTTATGCCCATTAGATTCTGTTAGCACGAGTAAATTGTACTATTACCAGGGTATACCGAGCATAAATATTCATTAAAAACAAATTAAATATCCGTAAATATTTCGTTTGATTAAGTAGAGATAAGTTGAGTAAATATAAATAATCAACCGAAAGTAATACTACCCGATAAGAACCTTTATAATACGCTCAGCTTTTTTGACATATTCCCTTCGCTCAACTTATAATTAGGCTGACCCTACCGGAGAGGATGGCAGCTTTGGCGAAAAAGGACGAAAAGGAATCCACCGAAAATTCAACGCAGAATATTGACCGCCTCAGTCAGCGCCTTGATATGCTGGACCGCCGTCTGGACAGTGTCGACTCCATAGTATCGGCGGTCGCCGAACGCGTGATGCAGCAGCCGATTACTCTTAATATCACCTGCTCGAAGTGCGGCCAGAAGATAGAAATCGCCATCCTGGGCATAGCAAAGCCGAGTCGGTAACACTATTACACAAACAAAGCCGCCATACCGATGAACCAATCCAGACAAACATAAATTACAGGAAAGACTATAATCAGGAGGAGAACATGACAGTAGTGGCAAGAATCGACCGGGCCAAACTGGATGTATTCCGTTGGCGCTACGAACTGAGTATACCAAAAAAGCTAACCCTGGCCCTGGGAGTAGCCATACTTACCGGACTGCTGGCACAGCTAAGATTCTACCTGCCCTGGAGTCCCGTACCTCTCACGGGGCAGACCTTCGGCGTGCTGCTGGCCGGCGTGATGCTGGGGACCTGGTGGGGCGGTATCAGCCTGGCTATCTATACCGGACTCGGAGTAGCCGGCGTGCCCTGGTTCCAGGGACTGAACGGCGGACTGGCCTACCTGGCCGGACCTACCGGCGGATACATCGTCGGCTTTATCCTGGCGGCGCTTTTCCTGGGATATTTCACGGATAAATACGTGCGGTCACGCAGCTTTCTGAGCATGCTGGCGCTGATGCTTTTCGCCAACTTTATCCTTATCTACGGTCCCGGTCTGCTGCACCTCGGGTTCTGGATTAACCTGGTGAAAAGCGAGCCGTTATCGTTCGGCGGCCTGCTGATGGTGGGTGCGGTACCTTTCATCGCCGGGGATATCACCAAAGCCATTGCGGCGGCGCTTATTGCCCGGGGCATCACCCCCAAAGCTTCTTACGGTAAAGAGGTAGACAGCGATAAATGGGCTAAGTGGCGGCTACCCTGAAAGCAATGATATTTCCGGGCGTTACAAAGGGGCGCAATTACGAAAATCCACCTTAATCCCCATTTTTCAAAGGGGGACAAAAGCCTACAGAGTGTGTAAGGAGCGCAAGTATCTTTTTTATTCGGGGCGTTAAATAGGGGCACAGCCCCTCTTTTCTTTTCTTCCCCCTCTCCTCACAGGAGAGGGGGACACAGGGGGTGAGGTTAAAATCCGATTGCGTCCCTAGCTGAACGTTGCTATAATGAGCTTGATGGACACCGAAGAAAAACTGGAAACCATACGACACTCCGCCTCTCATATCATGGCGGAAGCCATACTGTCCGTATTCCCGGATGCCAGGTTCGCCATCGGGCCGGCTATAGCCGACGGCTTTTATTACGATTTCGATTTGCCGCGTCCGCTTACCCCGGAAGACTTGCCTGGCATCGAGAAAAAAATGGGTGAGATAGTCAAAGCCGACCTGCCTTTTTCGCACCGGGAAATTACCAAAAAAGAAGCGAAAGAATTGTTCGTCAACCAGCCTTACAAGCTGGAACTCATCGAGGAGATTACCGATGATAAACTCACCGTTTACGAACAGGGTAATTTCACCGATTTGTGTCGCGGGCCCCACGTCAGTTCCACCGGAGAGATAAAAGCCTTCAAGCTGACGAGTATCGCCGGGGCGTACTGGCGGGGGGATGAGCGCAACGCCATGCTGCAGCGTATTTACGGCGTGGCGTTCGAAAGCCAGCCGGAACTCGATGATTATCTCGCCAGGCTGGAGGAAGCCAAAAAGCGTGACCACCGCAAGCTGGGCCGGGAACTGGACCTGTTCATCATCCCGGAGGAAATCGGCGGCGGACTTGTCATCTATACGCCCAAGGGCGGACGCATCCGCAACACCATCGAAGAATTCTGGAAGCAGGAGCATTTCGCCAACGGTTATGAAATA
>CAYNDI010000165.1:0-981 GCA_964395955.1 uncultured Dehalococcoidaceae bacterium | reverse complement strand
ACCGCATATAGGTTTGAGCAATCTCTGGCAGACCAGCGGCCACCTGGACTTCTACAAGGAAAATATGTATTCGCCCATCACTATCGACGAGAAGGAATACTACCTCAAGCCGATGAACTGCCCGTTCCATATGCTGGCTTACAAGTCGCGTACGCGTTCCTACCGCGATTTACCCCTGCGATGGGCTGAACTCGGCACCGTTTACCGCTACGAGCGCAGCGGGGTACTGCACGGTCTCCTGAGAGTACGCGGCTTCACCCAGGACGACGCCCATATCATCTGCACGCCGGAACAGATGAACGACGAGATGTCGGAGGTGCTCCGGTTTTCTCTGTATATGCTGCGGAGTTTCGGCTTTGAGAAATACAAGGTCTATCTTTCGACAAAACCGGATAAATGGATAGGCACCGAGAAAATGTGGCAGGACGCCCAGGAAGCCCTGCGCCGGGTTATCGACGAAAACAAACTTGAATATGACGTTGACGAGGGGGGTGGTGTTTTCTACGGTCCCAAGATTGACCTGAAAGCCGAGGACGCTATCGGACGCGAGTGGCAGCTGAGCACCATCCAGTTCGACTTTAACCTGCCGGAGCGTTTCGATATGGTCTACGTCGGCGCCGACGGCCAGGAGCACCGGCCCTACATGATACATCGCGCCCTGTTCGGTTCCTGGGAGCGTTTCTTCGGACTACTCATTGAACACTATGCCGGGGCCTTCCCTACCTGGCTGGCGCCGGTACAGGTAAAAATAATCCCCGTGGCCGACCGGCACGTGGAACATGCCCGCCAGATTGAGAAGGAAATCAAAACGCGCGGCGTAAGGGTTGAGGTAGACGACCGCTCCGAGCGGATGAACCTGAAAATCCGCCAGGCGCAGCTGGAGAAAATACCGTACATGATAATCATCGGTGATAAAGAGGTAGCCGACAACTCCGTTTCCGTGCGGTGCCGCAGCGGGGAACAGCTGCCCACCCAGCCCCT
>CAYNDI010000164.1:2038-5445 GCA_964395955.1 uncultured Dehalococcoidaceae bacterium | reverse complement strand
CGTTATAGGTCCCTTCGACAAAGGTGGCGGATACTTCCGGGCTGTCGGAAAAACAATCGACTATTTCATCGGCCATCCAGTGTTCGAGGTAATAGCCGTAGGCACACTGTAACCTCTTGATGTCTTCAATATCCTGTAGAGTCTCTATTTGTTTATCCTTGATTTTCACCTGTTTCTTGAGGTCTTTGACCTCAGCCTCCAGCGAATTGAGTCGGGTTTCCAGAGTCTGGCTGTTCATGTTGTATCTCCTTTATCCTGGGAGTGATTTTATACTTTCTGTATACGGCTCTTTGATAATGCCTTTCTCGGTGATAATGGCGGTGATGTACCGGTGGGGCGTTACATCGAAAGCCGGATTGGCCGCGGCAACACCTTCCGGGGCAATCGGCCTTCCCAGGAGGTGAGTGACTTCTTCGGCGCTTCGTTCCTCAATGGGGATTTCATCCCCGGTCTTCAGCGAGGCGTCAATCGTTGAGATCGGAGCCGCGATATAGAACGGGATATCATTTTCCCTGGCCAGTACCGCCAGCGTATAGGTCCCGATTTTATTGGCGGTATCCCCGTTGGCGGCAATACGGTCGGCCCCGGCAATAACACAGTCAACTTTACCCAGCTTCATGAAGTGCCCCGCCATGGAGTCGGTAATCAATGTCACCGGTATGCCGGCCTTCTTTAACTCCCAGGTAGTCAGCCGCGCCCCCTGCAGGAGCGGGCGGGTCTCGGTGGCAATAACCCTGATATTTTTCCCCTGTTCGTGGGCGGTGATGATAACTCCCAGAGCCGTGCCGTGGCCGGTGGTAGCCAGCGGGCCGGTGTTACAGTGGGTAAGTACCGTCCATCCATCCTGGATAATTTCTGCGCCCAGGGTGCTCAGGTGCCGCGTCGCCTCCGCCTCTTCTTCGTGAATCTTTACCGCTTCATCAACGAGGGCTTTTTGAATCTGCTCCGGACTTTCTCCCGTCTCGACCACCTTCTTGAGTCGCTCCAGGACGAAAAACAGGTTGCGGGCGGTAGGACGCGTACCAGCGATAGTGTCGATAACGCTCTTTAGATTTTTAAGGAAGTCGTTTTTCCCGACCGTTTCTATTTTCAGAGCGCCGAGGGCTACGGCATATGCCCCGGCTATCCCGATGGCCGGCGCTCCCCGGATTTTCAGTTCCCTGATGGCCAAGGCGATATCGCGGTAGTCATTAAGCTCCAGGTAGATTTCTTCGTGGGGCAGGCGGGTCTGGTCGATAATTCTGACGCGGTCGCCGAGCCATTCTATCGGGGAATAGTCTTTTTTTATTGACATTGCCACCCCCGTATCCCCATCGCTTGTTATCTTTTCCCACCCGGGCCGCCCTCGTATCACCCTCAGCTTAACCCCGGAATATTACCCTGCCCCTTATCCCCTTCTTCGGAAGTATTTTAGAGAGGGGCTTCGCCCCTCTTAAACACCCCTTTGCGTATACAGGTTGGAGTGGGTATCTCTTCTCAATACCCCCTTAGCTTTCGCTCGGCTCCTTTTCCCACTCCTCCCGTTTGAGTTCCATGAGCAGGAAGTTGTAGCCGTCACGTTTGAGATGTCCGCACGGGATAAAACCGCATTTAGAGAAACACTTCTGGGCGCGAACGTTCCATTCCAGCGTCTTAAGGTAAAGGCGGTTCAAGCTGGTCGTCCGGAAAACATGGTCGACCATGATTTTAAAGGCGTCGGCGCCGTAGCCCTGGTCCCAGTAGGCGCGGTTGCCGATCATGATGCCCAGTTGTGCCTCTTCCTCCTTTTCGTCGATATCATAGCAGGTGCAGTTGCCGATGTGCTTGCCCTCGAGGGTTTCTATGGCCAGAGGGTACCGGTCGGCACCGGCTTGATTTAAAGCGGTGGCGTAATCCAGCAGGTAAAGCGAGAAGGACGTAACAGGCACCGGGGTGGCATCGAGCCTGGCAAGCTCAGCATCGGACTGCCATCTGTAATCGTTGCGGACGTCGGTAAATTTTTTCTCGCGGAGTCTGGTCTTGTTCCCGAGAATCGGACTACCGCGGAGCGGTCGAAATACCGAAAGGGTGCCTTTTCTCAACTTCATAGTCAACGGAGAACGTAACTGATACGTTTAATTATCCTGTTATTCTTCGTCTTCCTCTTCCTCGCCGCGTTCCCAAATCGGCTCGGTGAAGTAGTCGATATACTCTTCCATCGCCTGGGCGGCGACCTGCTTGATGCGCTCCCCGGCCTCAACCGCCATTTTCGCCAGGTCCGCGAAGTCGATTTTAATGGTCAGTATTTCAGTAAGTACCTTAAGGACCTCCAGCGCCGCCATGGGATTGGGCACGCGACTGGCGTAGACAGGTACCTCTCCCAGCAGGCAGATACCATCGATATTTCTTTCTTTAGCCACGCCCAGCAGCAGACCGTTGAGTCCGGCTATTTGCAGGTTGTTGGCATGCTGGAGCTTATATTTTTCCAGGCCGTCAGCCACGAGGTGGCTGGTGGCGACACCCCAGACCTTGGGCGGCTCGGTGTGGTGAATGCGGGTGATAGCCGCGGCGCAGGTATATATCCGGTCGACGGCGTACTTCTCGCCGACATCCATGATACAGTTGGCCAGGTCGTAGCCCTTGCTGGCCGGCTGGTCGTCGCCGATGAACAATATCAAGTCGTTGTCCCCGGCATCGTTTTTCCAGTAGTAGAACTGGCTCTGGGGGAAGGTGGGGGCTTCGACGACGTTGTCCTTGACGAGCACGCCGATGGGGTCGAAGAAATAGGAGGCCTCCAGATGGCCGAGTTCTTTAAAGGGGAGCTTGGCTTTGAGGTAATTGGACAGTATCATGGCAACGTTGCCGATGCCGGGCCAGGCCGCCAGCATATTGGGCGAACGCAGTTTGGGCCGGGCGGTTATCTTGACGATATTGTTCATATCAGTCCACCTCTATATCATTCATTGAAAGGGGCGACAAGAGCATATTTTTAAGGAGAAACAATTCGTAGCTAAGTAGCTTTGAATTGTTTTTAGAGTTATGGTAAGTAACCCGCGAAGACGAGTCGATTTTCTTCATTTTTCTTTTAGTCATTATAACTCTTTTTTATGGTAAAGACGAATTTGAATGGTAATGATAAAAATCCCCCTTAGTCCCCCTTTTTCAAAGGGGGAAACCGGGAGGAAAAAACTGCGGGATAAGCAGGTGATGATGCGAGGGCGGCCTGGGTGGGAATAGATATGAAACGAGAGGGGGGAGGGGGTAATTTTATTACGAGTAAAGGGGTGTATAATATAACTAAAACAGCGCCGGAGATGAAGACGGTGATATGATGAAGATAAAAGTTTTACTATTTTTAATATTGTTGATGATGGTGCTGGTACTGATAATAACAAGCTGTACAAATCCACAAGCGCCTTGGACAAATTATAAAGTATTTACTAACGCCA
>CAYNDI010000164.1:0-2028 GCA_964395955.1 uncultured Dehalococcoidaceae bacterium | reverse complement strand
CAGCCAAAAGATAAAAGTCAATGCCGACGATGAATTCATTATCAGATTTACCATGTCATATGATCTTTTCCCCATTATTCAAGAAGTTTATGATGATAATATGGTTACTCTTTTAGATAGAAAGATCAATATAACTGAAGAGAAAAATCGACCTAATGAATATAGTTGGTTCTTATTTAAAGCGACTGGAATCGGGAAGACACAGATAACTATCAGACACCTTTTACACTTAACGGAAGCTCTCGAAGACGAAAAAATATTCACTGTAGTTATAGACTATGTGAAGGGATAGGTCACAAGTATTAAATATTAGGGACATAAAGATTCTCACGTCGTCCCGCCTGCATCGGGACTACTCAGAATGACAGGTTGTTTTATTACCCCTTACTCGAAACCGAAAGCCCCTTACAGTAGATGGGCGGGGTGTGGAGGAAGCCGCCGACCCACTTGGGCTGGCTGCCGATGGCGGCTATATCCTTGAGCAGCTTATAGACGTTCCCGGAGACCATGGTATCCTTTACCCGGCCCACTATTTCACCGTTTTCTATCTTAAAGCCGAGCAGGACGTTGCCGGAGAAATCACCGCCGAGGATGTTGCCCTGCTCCGCCCCCATGAGCTGCTCGATGACCAGGCCTTCTTTAATGTCCGCCACCATGCCGTCGAAAGTGGTGTCGCCGGGGGTGACGATGAAAGCATTGGGAGAAGGGGAGGGCTGACCGCCGCGGCCGCGGCTGCCGTTGCCGGTACTCTGTTTGCCGGCCAGTGCCGCTGTCTGAAGGTCGTAGAGAAAGGCATTAACGACTCCCTTATCTATGAGCGGAGTGCGCCGGCTGGCGACTCCCTCGTCATCGCAGGGTCGACTTGCCGGGCGGTAAGCCACCAGGGGGTCGTCAAAAAGGCTGAAGCGTTTATCGAAGACGGTTTTTCCCAGCTTATCGCCCACCGGCGAAGCGCCTTCGAGGACGGTCTTGCCGTTAAAGGCGGACATCAGGGGCATAATTAAACTGCTGGCGACGCCGTTGGGAGTAAAGACCACCGGCAACTGACGGGTAGGGGCTTTGGCGCGGTTCCTGGCCAGGTCGAGCTGCCGGAGAACCACGTCCGTGATTTTTTTAGTATCCGACAGGGGATGACACGAGCTCTCGCCTTCGCCGACGAAAAGCATGTCGTTTTCGCTGATAAGGTTGCCTTCGATATCGAGGGAGAAGAAACTTTTACGGTAAGACGCCCGGCCGCCGCGCGAGTTGATAAGGCGCATCGAGATAACGCCGCGGCTCACGGCTGCTTCGCACATGATGCCCGGCGTATGGCCGGTCACGGCGGCTGTCATCGCTTCGCCGAGGGCAATCATTACCTTGACGGGTACGGTTTCCACGGCGGTATCGTAGATATCCACCTGAGGATATTCGACAATCCCGGGCATCCGGAACCTGGCTTCCGCGCCGAACGCGGCGGTCTCCACGGCATTCATGACCAGTTCCTGGCCAGCGCTCATACCGGTGGTCGTGGCGTAGCCGATTCTGCCGTTTTTAACGAGGCGCAGGGCGATACTGGTCGACTGATTGGTCTGGAGCTGCTTGAGGCGGTTGGCCTCGAACATGACCTGGGTCTCTTCGGAGGAGACCTCGAAGACTTCAGCTTCCGCGGCGACCTTTTGAGCCTCTACCAGGATTTGCTCCATTTACTGGCCTCCGATCAGGCAGCGCCGGATGCGGATGTGGGGGCTGCCGTTGGATACCGGCAGGGGCGATTGTCCGCCCTTACCGCAGCCGCCGCCCTGGTTCATATCAAGGTCGTTGCCGATGGCATCGATATTCTGAAGGGTGCTGAAAACGTTGCCGGTGAGCATGACGGGGCGCAGCGGCTCGGCAATCTTCCCGTTACGAATCATGTAGGCCTCACCGGCGGAGAAGGTGAACATCTCCATGCTGGTGGTGCCGCCGTACCAGTTTTTGGCGTAGACCCCTTCTTTGATATCTCCGATGATGTCCTCGAAGGTGGCCGTGCCCGGCTCGATAAAGGTGTTC
>CAYNDI010000163.1:0-5446 GCA_964395955.1 uncultured Dehalococcoidaceae bacterium | reverse complement strand
GCATAGCTCGGTAAAATACTCCTGAAAATCCCCGGCGGTGGGGAGAAAAGGTGGTGGCCGTCCTTAATCTCCACGCACCCCACCACTAGCCTTTATGAGATAAATCAACTGTCAGCAGGATTTCATTTGTAAAAATTCCCCCTTCCTTTAGTAAAGGAAGGGGGATAGGGGGATGGATTGGAACCATCTCATAAGGAGAGGGGGATAAAGGGGGTGAGTATGAAAACTGAACCAGATACAACAGGTATCGCACAACATACAGGTTTCCCCCCTTTTCCCCGCCGGAAAAACCACCCCTCTACCACCCTATCGAATTAACAAGCCCCGCAAAGGTATCACGAATCTGTCACAATTTGCGAAAATCCCCCTGAAAAAACTTGACAAACGTGGTTGGGTGTGTTATAAAATGGTGAAATATGGTAAATTATGGGGAAAAGTGGTAGAATAACAGGAAGATGTTTTACGGCGAGTTCGACTACAAAATAGATGAGAAGGGACGGGTACCGGTTCCGCCCCGTTTCAGGAACTACCTGAAGGACGGGATAGTACTGACCGTCGGGGCGGAGAAATGCATTACCGCCTACACGGTAGCGGAGTGGAAAAAGCTGTCCGCCTCCCTTACCGGCGGTTCGTTGACACCCAGCAAGATGAGAAGGCTAAACCGGGCTCTCTTCGCTTCGGCCTTCGTCGCCAAGGTTGACAACCAGGGCAGAATCGCCCTGCCGCCGCAAATGCGGGAACATGCCCAGATAGTGGACGATGTAGTTGTCGTCGGGGTCAACGTTAACCTGGAAATATGGGACAAGGTACTCTGGGAGGAAGAGAAAAATATCAGCCAGGAACAGGCATGGCAGATAATAGAAAGCCTGGAAAATCGCTGATGATGAAACACGGGTCAACCTCCACCCATACTCCTGTTCTTGTTGCCGAGGTACTTAAAGCACTGGCCGTCCAGCCGGGAGGCCGGTATGTCGATTGCACTCTCGGCACCGGCGGACACGCGGCGGCAATCCTCGAGCACAGCTCCCCCGGCGGACAGCTGCTGGGTATCGACGCCGATCCTGATGCCATCAAGGTTGCCAGGGAGAGATTCCGGGATTCCAAGGACTCTATCCATATCGTCAACGATAATTTTATCAACCTGCAGTCCATCTGTTATAAATACGACTTCTTCCCGGTCCACGGCATCCTCTTCGACCTGGGTCTTTCCTCTCTCCAGCTTAATGGGAACGTCCGAGGTTTCAGCTTTCAACACGACGCACCGCTGGACATGCGGTTAAACCCCAACCAGAGAATCACCGCCGCCGACATCGTTAACAACACCCCGGAAGCAAGACTGGCTCACCTGATAAAGACATACGGAGAAGAAAAAAACGGTCTGCGAATTGCCCGCTATATTATACAGGAACGCCCGATAAAGACTACCCGTCAGCTGGCCCAGTTAATCGAGAAAGCGGTGGGGCGGCGAGGCAGGTTGCATCCGGCCACCAAGACTTTCCAGGCGTTGCGTATCGCGGTGAACCACGAACTCGAACACCTGGAGATGGCCCTGAGACAGGCGATTGACCTGCTCGGCTATGAAGGAAAGCTGGTAGTGATTTCGTATCATTCACTGGAAGACCGCATTGTCAAGCAGTTTATCCGCGAGGACTCCAGAGGTTGTATCTGCCCGCCGGCTATACCTGCCTGTACCTGCGGCCATGTGCCGCGCCTGAGGATAATAAATAAAAAAGTTATTACTCCTTCGACTGTAGAGGTAAATAATAACCCGCGCAGCCGTAGCGCCAAACTGAGAGCCGCCGAGCGTATTATTTCACAGGATGACGGCGGCTCAGTCTCCGGGAACGATGACTTTATTGATACTATGAAGGCTCATGGATGGCGGCGGCCGGGTTTATTAAACAAAATCAGGATATCCTTTTTTACGAATTAAATTATGATGAGATTCTGAAAGGAGGTTTCCTTTATATGTGATAACTGGGGGAACCACGAAACGAAAGAATAATCCAGTTACTAAGGAGGGCAGATGAAAAAACGCAATGTTGTAGCTTCGATAGATGTTGGAACCACCAAGATATGCACGATACTGGCTGATGTCAGTGATGACGGTGGCCCTCGCGTCGTGGGTGTGGGTATTTCCCCGTCCAAAGGACTGCATAAAGGCCTGGTGGTCAATATCAACGAAGCCAGAGAATCTATTCGCGAATCAGTAAGAAAGGCAGAACAGGCCAGTGATTGTAAGGTAGAATCGGCCTATATCGGCGTTACCGGGCGTCATGTCGCTTCAATGAACAATCGCGGTGTAGTTGCCATTACCCGTAACGACCGCGTGGTACGTCCTGACGACCTGAAACGTGTTCTTGCCTCTGCCCAGAGTGTGAAAACCGCTTCCGACCGCAGGCTGCTTCATGTCATTCCCCGCAGCTATGCCGTCGATGGCCAGCCGGGTGTTAAAAATCCCGTCGGTATGCACGGATTTCGTCTTGATGTGGAAACCCACGTCATTACCGCTGCCGTAACCTCCATTCAGAATCTCGTTAAGTGCATCCGGAGCATCGGGATAGATATCGAGGACCTGGTACTGGAACCGCTGGCCAGCAGCGAGGCAATCCTTTCCGAGGACGAAAAGCAGGTTGGCGTAATCATGGCGGATATCGGCGGCGGCACCACCGATGTTGCCGTCTTCCGTGAGGGCAGCATATGGCACACCTCTATCCTGCCGGTAGCCGGCTACCAGCTTACCCGCGATATCGCCATCGGTCTGGGGCTGCCGTTTGAAATTGCCGAGGAGATGAAAAAGAAGTACGGAAGCGTCATGCCCGTTTATGACACCAAGACGGATACCGCACCGGCGATATCCCAGGATGGGCACGGCATTTCCTACCAGGACCTCTGCGATATCATCAGGGCCAGAGTCGAAGAAATCCTGAAGCTTATTCTGCTGGAAATGCCGAATTCGGACTACGATACCCTGGTACCGTCGGGGCTGGTACTTACCGGCGGTAGTGCCAACCTGGCCGGCATGGCTTCCCTGGGAAGCGAAATCCTCAGGATTCCGGTAAGAGTGGGTGTTCCCAGTGATGTCCACGGCATCGCCGATGTACTCCGGGACCCGGCCTATGCCACCAGTGTCGGTCTGCTTCTCTGGGGCAGCAAATATAAAGGTAAAAAGCAGTGGAAGACGGGATTATTCGGCAATGCGCTGAACCGGCTAGCCTTTCAGCTTAAAAAGCTATTCGCAGGATAACAAATATTATATATAAGAAAATTACTCTTAAGCATCAGTGAAAGGAGGAGGACATGGCAAGAACAAGTTTTGTAGCTAGTCCAGCTAAAATTAAAGTCATCGGTCTGGGTGGTGGCGGCAGCAATGCCGTAACGCGCATGGTAAGAGAAAACATTCAGGGTGTTGAATTCATTGCGATGAATACCGACGCTCAAGCCCTGGCTATTTGTGAAGCCCCGGTATGTGTCCAGCTTGGCCCCAAACTCACCAAGGGTCTGGGCGCCGGCGGCGACCATGTAATCGGGGCTAAAGCCGCCGAGGAAAACCGCGATGAACTGAAGGAAATCATTGCCGGGGCTGATATGGTATTTATCACCGCCGGTATGGGCGGCGGTACCGGCACCGGCTCTATTCCGATTATATCGGAGATATCCAAACACAGCGGGGCTCTTACCATCGCCGTGGTTACCAAGCCATTTGTTTTCGAGGGCGCTCATCGCATGGATACGGCGGAGGAGGGGATTAACGGTCTCGTGGACAAGGTCGACACGTTGATAATTATCCCCAATGACCGCCTGCTGACTCTCTGCGACCATAAGACCGGTGTAGACAGCGCCTTTAAGCTGGCCGATGATGTACTCAGGCACGGCGTGCAGGCTATCGCCGAGGTTATCACCACCCCGGGTATGATAAATCTCGACTTTGCCGATGTTAAGTCAATCATGAAAGATGCCGGTCCCGCCTGGATGTCTATCGGTAAGGGTACCGGACAGAACCGGGCCGTCGATGCCGCTAAAGAAGCGCTGGCCAGCCCGCTGCTGGACGTCTCCATTGAAGGGTCCAAGGCGGTCCTTTTCAATGTCGTTGGCGGCAATAACCTCTCGCTGTTTGAAGTCAATCAGGCCGCCGATGTCATCAAGGCTGCCGTTGACCCCGATGCCAATATCATCTTCGGCGTGGCCAATAACCCATCCATGGAGAACGAGGTTAGAATTACCCTGATAACCACCGGATTCCTCGCCAAGCTGGGTATGGGCAAAGCCAATGCGGAAGAAGAAGAACTGAACAAGATACTGAAGAATATGAAGACCGAGGATGAACTGGATATGCCTTCATTCCTGCGCCGTCCCCTGTTCAGTCACCGTAAGTTCTCCAGCACGGTACACGAAACGCCCGCCGAACGGGAAAAACAGCGTCACTTTCAGTAAAGAGTGAGTAGATAAAGGACTAGCTATAGTAAATAGGCAGTATATTAGATTTTCGTAAAAAGGCTGCGGGATTCAGACTCCGCAGCCTTTCTATTTATCGGATGATTTGATATAGATACTATTTGCATCTGGTCATTTTTTATACTCACCCCCTTTATCCCCCTCTCGAACAGGATTATTATTCATGCTCGTGATATATTTTGCTCAAGAGGGGGAAGAAATAAAAAGAGGGGTTTCACCCCTCTTAAGCGCCCTGGATTATATAATGGGACATAGAATCTGAGAGTAGGCTTCGCCCCCTTTCGCTGCGCACTCCCACTTTGGGGTGGTGTGGTAAAAAGACCTGCGGGATATGCAGCTAATAATGCGAGGGCGGCTCGGGGTGGGAACAGATATCAAAGAAGGGAGAGAGGATAGCGCCTGACACTAAATATAAATAAATACTTGGATGTTCTCCTGTTTGACAAATTCCGTGTTATCTGGTTATCCTAGTATCTGGCGATTCTAGAGTGGTTCAAGCCTTTTTATTCATGGTTGTTACTCTATATGCGAGTTATCACGGGCAAGGCGAAAGGTCACCGTCTGAAGTTTCCCAAGGGAACCAGGACACGTCCAGCCACAGACCTGGTACGCGGCGCTATATTTTCCATACTGGAAAATATTACCGATGACTGGTCACGGGTACTGGACCTGTTTTCCGGCAGCGGTGCCCTGGGAATCGAGGCTCTCAGCCGGGGGGCCGGCTGGGTGGACTTTGTTGAAAGTGAACCAAGGTGTTGTGGTATAATTAAGGAGAACCTGGAAAACACGAAGCTGTCAGCCCGGTCCCGTATTTACTGCTGCAGCGTTAAAAAAGCACTGACCTTTCTTGATAAGGAGTACGGCATAATACTGATGGACCCACCCTATTCTAATTCGTCCATAGGTAATGTGATAACACAACTGGCAACCTCAAAACTGGTCGGCACCGACAAAATTGTAGTGGTGACACATTCTCCGCGTCTACTCTTAG
>CAYNDI010000162.1:0-5451 GCA_964395955.1 uncultured Dehalococcoidaceae bacterium | reverse complement strand
CCGGTATATATAGGAATAGGGCAGCATGAACGCGTTAAAGGGTGGGATGAGCCCCTGGTACAGGTGCTACGCCCCATTTACAGGCCCTTCTTTATGATACCTCAACCACACCAGCACGCCGTTGCCGAAATCCTGTATTTTATCGGCGGCGACCCGATGAACTTTAAAGAATTCGGGGCCGAGGTCGAGTTTACGGTTGGTGAAGGCAAGGATGCAGAAATGCATGTCATCAAGAATACCACCTGGGTATATGTCCCGGGGGACGTACCGCATTGTCCGCTCAATTTCAAGAGGGTTGATAAACCGATTATGTTCGGTCATATCATGTTCGCAGAATCTTTTGATTCCGTTATCATAGGTCAAAATTTCACCAAGCCGGATAAAAAATAAAAAGACTAATACCATCTGCTTTTTCCAGGCTACACGGGGTTTGGAAGGCCGGCGGTTCAAATCCGCCCGCCCCGACTATTCTTTTCAACTCATTACTTCCTCTTTCCTGTGACTATGCACTATATATTCCTGATGCAATCTACTATATTATAATAGAACTGCTGACCGCCCCCGTGTGAGGTTATATATGGAAAACGGACAAAAAATAAAGGACGAGTCATCCCTGCAAGACGGACTGCCTCTGGATGAGGAAAAAACGGAAGATATCGCTGAGCAGATACAGGACCTCGTCGAGCATGATAACCAGGCGGCTGCCATCGAGTTGTTCAGCCAGCTCCGTCCGGGTGACCAGGGTGAGGTAATCGAAGACCTTCCCCTTGAAACGCAGCAGGAAATCCTGACCGCTCTATCTCCCGAGGAAGCCGCTGGAGTCATCGAGCACCTGGAGCCGGAAGACGTGGCCAGGGTTTCCGAAGGCGTAGATTCCGCGGTGCTGTCCGATATTCTTGACGAAGCCGACCCGGACGTAACGGCGGATATTTTAAAACAGCTTACCGATGAACAGGCCCATGACGTGCTGGAGGAAATGGAAGAGGCTGATGAAGTCATTCCTCTGCTGCAGTACCCGGATGACAGCGCCGGCGGGCGTATGGGCCTCGAGTATGTGGTCATTAAAGATGACACAACCGCCGCCGAAGCTCTGGAAATATTGCGTCAGAGGGAACCCGAGATTAAAGATATCCACTCCATTTTTGTGGTCGATGCCGGCGAACGCCTGGCAGGCAAGCTTGGCGTCGTGCATCTGGCTTTGTCCCGGCCCGACAACATGGTGCGGGATATTATGGACCCGGAGATTGTCTTCGTTACCAGCGAGACAAACCAGGAGGAATGCGCCCGTGTCATGGAACGCTACAACCTGGACCAGCTTCCCGTCGTTGATGAAAACAGGCGGCTTGTCGGCGTCATCATGAGCGAAGATGTCATCGAGGTTATCGAGGAAGAAGCCACCGAGGATATGTATAAACTGGCCGGAATACCCGGCGAGCGGGTGTCCGGCCCTCTGCGCCTTTCCCTGCGCAACCGTCTTCCATGGCTTTCCATTAACCTGGTAACTACCTTTCTGGCGGCTCTGGTCATCAGTATCTTCGAGTCCACCATTGCCAAGGTCGTCACGTTAGCCGTATTTCTCCCCATTGTCGCCGGTCAGGGAGGCATCGGGGGAACGCAGACCCTGACGCTGGTCGTTCGCAGCATGGCCCTCGGGGAGATATCCAGGAAGGGAGGGATTCGACTGCTCGGCCGGGAGATATCACTGGGTGTGATAAACGGCCTAGTGCTGGGTGTTGCCGTGGGGTTAGTGGCATATGTATGGAAGGGCAACTATATGCTGGGCGTCGTCCTGGGCATGGCTATGGTAGGTAACATGATTATTGCCGGACTGTCCGGGGCAGGTGTTCCCCTGTTGTTGACGCGACTTCGTATCGACCCGGCCATCGCTTCTGCTGTTGTCGTCACGACCTGTACCGACGTTATTGGATTTTTCCTGTTCCTCGGGCTGGCTACCGTTCTCGTCAGTTTCCTGTTATAGATAATACCGGATCAAGGGTTGCCTTTCTGGTTGCCTTTTTCCAGACAACGGGTTCATAGTATGCCGCGGAGTGGGGTAGACCGGAAAATCTACTTGCTTCGGGGACTATCCACAACGGTACTCTATCCGGTTCTTTTAGCTCGATAGCATCCCTGACTCTTTTCTCTCTTTCTTCATAAAGCGGCTCCGGGGTTTCCCCGGTTTTTTTTCGATTTCTTCTCTTAATGCCTGTAATTCTTCATTGTGGACTTCTGTCGGGCCTGTTATCGTCATTATTATTTCCCCTAGTTTCCGGCCGTTTACTTCCAGATATCAACCGCGGCCGTATCGGTAGGGCCGGCAACGCCCCGGGCGCGGTCGGCGAACTGAATCGCCCCGGTAGGGCACATTTCGGCGCACTTCGGACTGCCGCCGCAGACATCGCAGAGCAGCACCTGCTTATCCGGCGCGATGACAATAGCGTTGAAGGGACAGGCCCCGACGCATAGAGCGCAATTGTTGCATTTCTCTCTGTCTATAGTTACCCATCCGGTTTCTTTATCTTTAGTAATAGCATTCCGATGACAGGCATCGATGCAGGCGGGCTGCTTACAGTTAACGCAAATATGCGGGACCATCAGGCCATCAAGAACCTCTCTCTTTATAACTACCCTGGACATAGCGGGATTAGCCTCTTTTTCCTTCACCAGGGAACAGGCCAGCTGGCAAATTCCGCAACCGGAACAAAATTCGGAACGTATAAAAAAAGTCTTCTGTGCCACCGGATAATCCTCCTTATAAATCACAGCAAGTGAGACGGTTCTCCATCCAGTTTCAGTCTCTTCAGGGTCTCCGCGGTGGGAGCGCCTTCCCTGGTCCAGCCGCGGATTTCATAGTATTCATCAAGCCTCTTCTCATACTCGGCACGGTCGATTTTCTCTCCCTTCAACGGCTCCAGGGGCTGCGGCTCGAAATATATCGAGGGCGGTATATCGCCTTCTCTCAAGACGCCCGTCTCTCGTTCGATGAACATCCTCTCCAGGTTCCAGATTCTCTCCCCGGTTTCCATAAGCTCCTCGGGAGTGACGTCCCATCCCTTGACGGCTTTGATTGTTTCGCAGAACTGCGGGTAGTTGAGATTATGAGTGGAGCCGGGCCAGATAGTGGCGAACTTACAGTACCCGAGGGAATCGGCCACCGTGGTGAAGTGCTGCGTCCAGACCGCCATCCAGGCCTTGCCGTCCCACGACCTGAAGTCCGAGGCAACGGGTTTCCCGTATATCCTGGCCAGTACTTCGGGAGGCATAGCAAAGAATTCCAGGGCGCACCGGCCTTTTAGATGGTCGCTGCCACGACTCGACGTAGCTGCCGCCAGGGTGGTCGCCCGCGAAGCGCGTGTATTCTCCGGGCTTTCGTGCATCATGCCGCGCTGCGTATAAAGGTAGCGCGCCGAATCTTTGCCGATTATCCCGGCTGCCCGAGACGCTTCCTGCCCTATCATGCCTCCCAGGCCTTCGTTTTTAGCCATCTGGTGTATCAGGGTCAGTATCGATTCCTTGTTTCCCCAGTCCAGATTCAGTCCGCCGGTGTCTTTAGCATCAATAATCCCCCTCTGCCACAACTCCATCAGCCAGGCGGTATAGCCGCTGGTAGAGCCGACATCAAGGCCGTACCGGTTAATAAGCGTATTGGCCGCCAGAATACAGTCCCAGTCGGCATTGCCCACGGCAGGCCCGAATCCAGCCATCATGTAAAACTCGGGGCCCTCGCCCCAGACTCCGGCATAGGGACCCGAGCGTATCCGGTAGCGGTGGCTGCATCTCAGGGGACAGGCATAGCAGGCCAGCGACTTGGTCTTGTATTGCTCTTCAAAGATTTCGTCGTCGAGCTTGCCCTCGGCTTCCTCGAAGTAGTTATACTGGTTGTTTTTAACGGATATCATCCCGCTTTGATTCTGTACGCAGAAAATGGTAAGCGTGCCGTACCGGGAGATAACCGGATATATCTTGGTCGACATTATCTGGTTGCGGTGGGCGGTAAAGACATCCAGCAATTTTTCAGGGTCGTTTACCTTAAGTCCCTGTTTGCCTCTGACGGCGATGGCCTTGAGCATTTTCGACCCCATAATACATCCCATGCCGGTCCTGCCGGCGGCCCTCTTTAGTCCATGCATTATATTCGCAAAACGAACCAGATTCTCTCCGGCCTGTCCAATCATAGCCACCTGGACATGCGGGTCGCCGAGGTCATCCAGTATCAGTTCCAGGCTTTCGTAAGTATCGTGACCCCACAAAAAAGTCGCATCGCGAAACTCAATCTCGCCGTCGTGAATCCACAGATAGGTCGGACGGGAGGCTTTTCCCTTGATGAGTAGGTGCTGAAAGCCGGCGTATTTGAGTTCGGCGGACCAGAAGCCGCCGGAGTTACTGGTGCCAAAACCCCCTTGACCCTCGGCTGATTTCGACGTTACCTCGAACCTCGATGAAGAGACATCGCAGCCGGAGATAAGGCCGGCCCCGAATATCAGTACGTTCTCGGGACTCAGCGGGTCGACTCCGGGGGGAAGGTGGTTATAAAGCAGATAGGCATTAAGCCCCTCGCCGCCCAGGAACATCCTCTGAACGTCTTCGGGTATTTCCCGGCATTCAACCTGCTCACTGGAGAGGTCAATTATGGCCAGACGGTCCTTCATTTCGGCTCCCTTCAATCATTCTGCCTCTTATCTTGGCAACGTTCGGCGTTACCCAGCTGATGCGCCAGTTCTGACCGCAGTGAGAACAGCGGGCGGTGGCGTCGCCGGTGGCAACGGTTATCCTGCCTCCCAGGCACCTCAGGCACCTCAATTTATATTCCCTTTTCTCTGCTGGCACTTCGACCTCCTTATCCCACCAACCGAAATGTAAAAAAGGTTATATCTATGATTAAATTTAACACAACCAACGATTTGATTCTACTCATCCGATAAAAAGCGTAAATAAAAGGTTGAAATATTATAACACATTGGATTGGCATCGATAACAGTAGAAATGACATCAACAGGACAGGATACGAATACGGCGGTCTTGCTGGAAAGATATGATGAAGCCCGGGAATATTGCCGGGCAGCAATTAAAGTATGCCACGAAATGAGGTTCCGGCCGGAATCGGTCTTTGGCACCTGTTTTAATCTTTGGTGTATTCCTGTCTTATTTCCTCTTAAAATATACACAGTATGATGATGCCACTATGGATGGCATGTTTTCTAAACTTGACAAGAGACGCAGAAGTAGACTAATATCTCGTAAGACGATATTTCCCACCATGCCTAGAACACTTTTTTAATGCAATCAGGATCAGTATCACTGGTCTCTTCTTTATAGATAATGCTGTTTAATCGGTCAATAGTGAAAGGGGGTAAAAATGATTCCAAAAGGAAAGCTGGTAGAAGCTGTGGGGGCTTCCAACGTCATTGATAAAAAGGAGACGTTGGATGAATACTCCAGAGATATAAGCTT
>CAYNDI010000161.1:0-5457 GCA_964395955.1 uncultured Dehalococcoidaceae bacterium | reverse complement strand
TAAGTGCGACTGAGGCTGTCTCCACCGTAAGGATGCCCCCACCCCCTCGGGTTATATCTTTTCCCACCCTGACCACCAGTATCATCTGCGGTTTATCCCGCAGATTTTCCCCACGTTTGTCCCCCCAAAAGGGGAGTGAGGTAAGTACTATTAGCCGGGTTTCAGCCGAAATTCCCCCTTCCCTTAGCTTGACAATAAACGCAAACTCATGCTATCTTTAGATACGGGCTTCAAGCTAAAATTCGTCTCCCGGTCCGTCTTCTGAGACGGTTATTTTTTTAGTAACGCTTTCTGGTGGAGAGATTATAATGAAAAGTGATGCCGTGAAAAAAGGAATCGAAAGGGCGTCCCATCGTTCCCTGCTGTACGCCCTGGGCTGCACCCGTGATGATATGGACAAGCCGTTTATCGGTATCGTCAACAGCTTCACGGATATCGTTCCCGGGCATATCCACCTGCGCGCTCTCGCTGAAGCCGCCAGGGAGGGGATAAGCGAGGGCGGTGGCGTCTCTTTTGAGTTTAACACCATCGCCATCTGCGACGGCATTGCCATGAACCACGCCGGCATGAAGTACAGCCTGCCCAGCCGCGAGCTGATTGCCGATACGGTGGAGACGATGGCGGAAGCCCATGCCTTCGATGCCCTGGTATTCATACCCAACTGCGATAAGATTATCCCCGGCATGCTTATGGCCGCGGTAAGGCTGAACCTGCCCTGTATCTTCGTCAGCGGCGGCCCCATGCTGGCCGGACACCTGGACGGTGAAAAGATAGACCTTAATACGGTTTTTGAAGGTCTCGGCGCTGTAACCGGCGGCAAGATGACCGAGGAGGAACTCGTCAGACTGGAAGAAGCCGCCTGTCCCGGCTGCGGCAGCTGTGCCGGTATGTTCACCGCCAATACCATGAACTGCCTGACCGAGGTACTCGGTATGGGACTGCCGGGGAACGGCACCATTCCCGCGGTGGATTCACGGCGGCGGGGGCTGGCCAGAAAAGCCGGCCTTCAGGTGATGAATATCCTGGCAAAAAACATACGGCCCCGCGATATTATTACCAGTGATGCCATTTATAACGCTTTTACCGTGGACATGGCGCTGGGAGGCAGCAGCAACTCGGTGCTGCACCTCATGGCTATCGCCAGCGAGGCCGGCGTCGATTTTAAGCTGTCGGACATCCACGATATAGGTCAGCGCACGCCTTACCTCTGCAAGCTGAGACCCTCCGGCCCGCACCACATCGAGGACCTGGACAGGGCCGGGGGCATACCCGCAGTCATGAACGAGTTAAAAGGACTTTTAAAGCTGAAATCACTTACGGTAACCGGTAAAACCGTCGGGGAGAACCTCGCCGGTGTGAAGACACTGAATAACGAGGTTATCCGCTCCCGAGCCAATGCCCATTCGGCCACCGGCGGTCTGGCCCTGTTATTCGGCAACCTGGCGCCGGAAGGCGCCGTCGTCAAGCAGGCGGCGGTGGCTCCGGAAATGATGAAACACCGTGGTCCCGCCCGCGTCTTCGATTCCGAGGAAGAGGCCACGCAGGCGATTATGAACCAGAAAATCAAGGCCGGCGACGTGCTCGTTATCCGCTACGAAGGCCCCAGGGGAGGCCCGGGCATGCGCGAGATGCTTACACCTACATCCCTGATAACCGGCATCGGCCTGGACAAGGAGGTGGCATTGATTACCGATGGTCGTTTTTCCGGGGCTACCCGGGGCGCGTCCATCGGGCATGTCTCTCCGGAGGCGGCCGCCCGCGGGCCTCTTGCCGCCGTACAGGAAGGGGATATCATCATCATTGATATTCCCAATCACAAGCTCGATGTTGAGCTTACTGATAAAGAAATAAATGACCGCCTGGCTGAGCTGCCCGAGTTCGAACCGAGGATAAAGACGGGATATCTCGCCCGCTATACCGAGAAGGTGACCTCGGCCAGCACCGGCGCGGTCTTCCAAAGATAAAAGGAGTTCAATATGAAAAAGACAGGTGCCCAGATAATCTGTGAAAGCCTGATAGCCGAGGGCGTCGACGTGATGTTCGGCTTTCCCGGCGGCGTCCTCCTGCCGTTTTACGATACCCTGCCGCAGTACCCCCAGATCCGGCACATCCTGGTACGCCACGAGCAGGGCGCCGCCCATGCCGCCGATGGCTATGCCCGGGCTACGGGCAGGGTGGGCGTGTGCATGGCTACCTCCGGACCCGGTGCCACCAATCTGGTGACCGGCATCGCTAATGCCTATCTCGATTCCGTTCCTATGGTCGCCCTGACCGGTCAGGTAGCCCGGCCCTTCATCGGCAAGGACGCCTTCCAGGAAATAGACATCACCGGTATTACTTTGCCCATTACCAAGCACAGCTACGTTGCCATGGACCCCGGCTCGCTGGCCGGTATCTTCAAGGAAGCTTTTTATCTGGCCAGGACCGGCCGTCCGGGACCGGTGCTCATCGATTTGCCCAAGGATGTCATGCAGGAACAGGCCGAGTATAGCTATCCGGAAAAGTTGGACCTGCCCGGTTATAAAATACCCACCCGCGGTCATCCCACGCAGCTCAAGCATGCCGCCAAACTGATAAATGAGGCAAAGCAACCTATCATCATCGCCGGCCGGGGCGTTATTATATCCGGTGCCAGCGATGAACTGAAACAGTTAGCCGAGACCGCCCAGATTCCCGTTATCACCACCTTGCTGGGTATCGGCTGTTTCCCGGAAGACCACGTACTCAGTTACGGCATGGCCGGCATGCACGGCTCCGGTTACGCCAATAAGGCTCTGGATAAGACCGACCTGCTTATCGCCATCGGCATGAGGTTCGATGACCGCGTCACCGGCAATATCAGCGGCTTCATCCCCAATGCCAAGGTCGTCCATATCGATCTGGACCCGGCGGAAATCGGAAAAAACGTACCGGTTAGCGTTCCCATCGTCGGCGACGTGAAAGCGGTGCTTCAGGCTTTACAGAAATTAATCGAAACTCAAGCTCATGTCGACTGGATTAAGCAGCTTGACGAATGGCGTAAGCAGCACCCGCTGGCGGACGTCCGTGATAGTGCCGGGCTGCTGCCGCAGTATATCATCGACCAGCTTTACGAAGCTACCCGCGGTGAATCCATTACCGTTACCGGGGTAGGGCAGCACCAGATGTGGGCCGCCCAGCACTACCTGCATAAGGAGCCGGGCCACTTTATCTCCTCCGGCGGACTGGGTACCATGGGCTTCGGGCTGCCGGCGGCCATGGGCGCCAAGGTAGGCTGCCCGGATAAGACCGTCTGGTGTATTGATGGCGATGGCAGTTTGCAGATGACCATCCAGGAGCTGGCGACGCTTGTTCAGGACAAGATAGCCGTCAAGATAGCCGTCATGAATAACGGTTACCTGGGCATGGTGAGGCAGTGGCAGGACCTTTTCTACGAGAAGCGGTATGTCGCCACGCCCCTCTCCTGCCCCGATTTCGTGAAGGTCGCCGAGGCTTACTCTATTCCCGGCCTGCGGGTCACCCGCCGCGAGGAGGTGCCCGCGGCCATACAAAAGGCGATGGACTACGACGGGCCGTTTCTTATCGACTTCATGATAGAGCCGGAGGAAAACGTCTTCCCCATGGTCCCTCCCGGGGCGTCCAATATCGAATTTCTCGAACGACCGAAGAAAGAGGTGTCGACATGGCCACGAACAAGCACACCATAGTCGCCATTGTCCAGGATAAACCCGGTGTCCTCAACCGCATGGTGAGTCTTTTCCGGCGGCGCGGTTTTAATATCGAAAGTATCGCCGTGGGCCATAGCGAGGAACCGCACCTGTCGCGGGTAACCGTCGTCGTCGATGGTTCCAACGCCATGGTGGAACAGGTGAGGAAACAGCTGGACAAGCTAATCGACGTGGTCAGGATATCCGATATCACCGGCGATAAGATAACTACGCGCGAACTGGCGATGGTAAAAGTGAAGGCAAATTCGGCAACTCGCGGCGAAATTATCGAGATTGCCGATATCTTCCGGGCTAATATCGTGGACGTAGCTTCGGATACGCTGACTATCGAGATTACCGGGGATGAGGATAAAATCAACTCCATGTTTCAGCTCTTGCGCGGCTTCGGTATCAGGGAGATTTCCCGGACCGGTCGCATTGCCATGGTTCGGGGCACTATCGGTGCTTCTATGGCCAGGCCAAAGACCGCCCGGAGTCGCTCTAAAAAATAAACGTCCTTTTTCCCGCTCACTCCGAGCCTGTCGAAGCGTGATGATTTCGATGTCGCTGTGGTTCGGCAGGCTCATCATGAAACGTAAACAACTACCTGAAAAGGAGGAATATAATGGCTATTATCGATTTCGGCGGCGTCAAGGAAGAGGTCGTCATGCGCAACGAGTTTCCCATGGCGAAGGCCCGGGAAGTTCTCAAGAACGAGACAATCGCGGTTATCGGGTACGGCGTTCAGGGACCCGGTCAATCGCTTAATATGAAAGACAACGGCTTTAAGGTAATCATCGGCCAGTCGAAAGACTTCATGCAGGACTGGGACCGCGCTGTCGCCGACGGCTGGAAACCCGGTGTTGACCTGTTCGAGATAGAAGAAGCTGCCGAACGCGGCACCATCATCGAGATGCTGATAAGCGATGCCGCCCAGAAGCTTATCTGGCCCGATATCAAGAAACACCTCAAGGCAGGCGACGCTTTATACTTTTCACACGGGTTCTCCATAGTCTATAAAGACCAGACCGGCATCATCCCGCCGGAGGACGTGGACGTCATCATGGTGGCCCCCAAGGGCTCGGGAACGTCTTTGCGGCGCAACTTTCTCTCCGGCGCGGGCATCAACTCCAGCTTCGCCGTCTTCCAGGATGCCACCGGTAGGGCCAGGGAACGCTGCCTGGCCGTGGGCATCGCCGTCGGTTCCGGCTATCTCTTCCCCACCACCTTTGAAAACGAGGTCTTCTCCGACCTCGTCGGCGAGCGCGGCGTCCTCATGGGCGCCCTGGCGGGCATCATGGAAGCCCAGTACGACACCCTCCGCCAGCACGGGCACAGTCCCAGCGAGGCGTTCAATGAGACCGTCGAGGAACTTACCGAAAGCCTGATAAAGCTCGTCGCCGAGAACGGCATGGACTGGATGTACGCCAACTGCTCGGCCACTGCCCAGCGCGGCGCCCTGGACTGGAAACCTAGGTTCAAGGAAGCCGTCATGCCGGTCTTCAAAGAGCTTTACGAGAGGGTGGCCAGCGGGGTAGAGACGAAACGTGTCATAGAGTCCGTCGGCGGGCCGGATTACCGTGAGGTCCTTGGCAAGGAACTGGCGGTAATACACAACTCCGAGATGTGGCGGGCGGGTAAAACTACCCGCGACCTGCGCCCCAAGGAGCAGGCCAAGGCAGATTTATCCACTGCCAAAGGGACGGCGGGCAGGCAGGGCAACTAACATTAGTTACCAGTTCCAGTTATACGGGAGGGGGCGTTTGCCCCC
>CAYNDI010000160.1:1448-5550 GCA_964395955.1 uncultured Dehalococcoidaceae bacterium | reverse complement strand
TCTGCCCGATGTCTTCCGGCCGGTTCCTGACCAGAATCACACCGCCGAGAATCACAGCCAGCAGGATGATTATTCCCGCCAGCACCAGCCAGGTCAGTCGCCAGTCAATCACGGATATGAGCGCCGTGGTCAAGGGTGGAAAAACGAAACCGCCCAGGCCCCCACCGGCGATAATCATCCCCATCGCCAGGGAACGCCTCTTAATAAACCAGTTGTTGGCGACCGTGGTGCAGGAGATATACCCCCCGATGCCACCCCCTATCCCGGCCAGTATGTATAGTATATAGATATGCCAGACTTCCTGGACCAGATAGACCCCGCCGATAGCCAGCCCCGCCAGTAAATTGCCGAATATAAGGGTGAACCTCGGCCCCAGCCTGGCCACGAGAATACCGTAAAACAGGCTGGGCAGCCCGAAGGCTATTATACCCGCCGACAGCGCTCCGGCTACGGTTGCCCGGCTCCAGCCGAACTCCCGGGTGATGACCGGAAGTAATACGCCGTATGAATTAACAAAGACACCGCCGACGATGAATATCACGAGTATGACGCCGGCCAGCGCAAACCAGCCGTAAAAGACCCGGCCCGTTTTTCCGGTTGCAGCTTCAGGCATTATCGACAATACTTTCCTATCAAATATATTTACCGGGAAATTTAACGAGGGTGACCGGTGTGGTCAGACCGATACTTAATTCAATTATACTTTTACAGGCTGTCCTGCCGCAACTCGACAAATACATTTGCACCCTCGTTCAGCAGCGTTTTTTCGTCGGTCGGGGCTGTGCTATAATTAACCATACCTCGGCGCCGGGAGTAGTATGTTTACCCACCTGCATGTCCATACCGAATACAGCCTTCTCGACGGGATGTGCCGTATCCGGCAACTCGTGAAAAAGGCAAAAGAACTCGGCATGGACAGCCTCGCCATTACCGACCACGGCGTCATGTACGGCGCCATCGAGTTCTACCGCGAGGCAAGGGAAGCCGGCATCAAGCCCATCATCGGCTGCGAGATATACATCGCATCCAACAGTCGCCTCAGCCGTACCGCCGCGGATAAAACCAACTACCACTTAATCCTGCTGGCTAAAGACAAGACTGGATATCAGAACCTCATCCAGCTTGTCACCAAAGCCCACCTGGAAGGGTTTTACTACAAACCCAGGGTAGATAAAGAACTGCTGGAGCAGCACCATGAAGGACTTATCGCCCTCAGCGCCTGCCTGGCCGGGGAGTTATCACAGCTTATACAAAGCCGGCGCTACGACGATGCAAAGGAAGCAGCCCTCTGGTACCGGCAGACGTTCGGGGACTTCTACCTGGAAATAATGCGGCACCCCATCCCGGAGATGGAAGCCGTCAATAACTACCTCATACAGATGGGACGGGAGCTCGATATCCCACTGGTGGCTACCAATGACACCCATTATATCAATCGCGAAGATGCCTCCGCCCACGATTTACTACTGTGTATCGGCACCAATACGACCATTCACGATGAGAAACGCCTGAAAATGGCCGGTGATTTCTTCTATCTCAAGAGCCCGGAGGAAATGACGGAATTATATAAAGATATCCCGGAAGCTCTGGAAAACACCGAACGCATCGCCGGAATGTGCAATCTGGACCTCGAGTTCGGGCGACTCCACCTGCCGGAGATTGAGCTGCCGGAAGGAAAGACCGCCGACCAGTTCCTGGCCGACCTCTGCCGTGAAGGTTTACCCCAATATTACCCGAACCCCACCCCGGAGATAGAAAAACGCCTTGAATACGAACTGGATATCATAGAAAAAACACAGTTCGCCAACTATGTCCTGGTGGTCTGGGACATTATTTCGTTCGCCAAGAAACAGGAGATCCTCTTCGGCGTCAGGGGCAGCGCCGCCTCCAGCATCATCCTGCACTGCCTCGGCATTACCCCCCTCGACCCCCTGGAACACGGGCTTGTCTTCGAACGTTTCCTCAATAACGAACGCCGGGAGATGCCGGATATCGATATGGACTTCCAGGACGACCGCCGCGACGAGGTTATCAACTACGTCGCGCAGAAGTACGGCCAGGACCACGTCGCACAGATAATCACCTTCGGGACACTTGGCGCCCGGGCCGCTATCAGGGACGTGGGGCGGGCCCTCGGGATGCCTTACGGTGACGTCGACCGCGTGGCACGGCTGGTGCCCGGTCTGCCCGGCATGACCCTGGAAAGGGCTATGGCGGAGAATATCGAGCTCAAGGCTATCTACACTGATGATGAAATCGTGCGCAATCTGGTCAATACGGCCCGGCGGGTGGAGGGTATTTCCCGCCACGCCAGCACCCATGCTGCCGGTGTGGTAATTGCCAGAGAACCCCTGACCAATCACGTACCGCTGCAAAGGTGTTCCAAAGCAGACAGCCAGGAAGCGGTGATGACCCAGTTCTCCATGGGAGACATCGCTCACATCGGACTACTCAAGATGGACTTCCTCGGGCTGGCAAATCTGACCATTCTGGAAAAGGCCAGGGAGATTATCCACCAGAACCACGGTATCGATATCGACCTGTATGATATCCCGATGGACGATAAAAAGACCTTCGAGCTTCTCTCCTCGGGAGAGACATCCGGTGTTTTTCAGCTTGAGGGCTCCGGCATGCGCCGTTATATCAAGGAGCTTAAACCGACCGTTTTCAGTGATATCTCGGCGATGGTCGCCCTGTACCGTCCCGGTCCCATGGAGCATATCCCGCGGTTTATCGACTCCAAGCACGGCAAGACGCCGATTACCTATCCTCACCCGGCCCTGGAAAATATCCTCAAGGAAACCTACGGCGTCATTGTCTACCAGGAGCAGGTTCTATTTATCGTGAGGGAATTCGCCGGCTACAGCCTGGGTCAGGCAGATATCTTCCGCAAGGCCATGGGCAAGAAGATTGCCGATACAATGAAAAAGGAAAAGCGGAATTTTGTCAGCGGCGCCAAAAAGAAAGGCTACTCTACCGAAATGGCTAATGAGGTATTCGCTCTCATCGAGCCGTTTGCCGGTTATGCCTTCAACAAAGCCCACGCTTCCTGCTACGCCCTGATTGCCTACCAGACCGCCTATCTCAAGGCCAACTACCCGGCGGAATACATCACCGCTTTCCTCACCATTCATGCCGGGCAACTGGAAAAAATGGCCAGCGCCGTTGCCGAGTGCCGGCGACTGGGCATTGAGGTACAGAAACCGGACATCAACCATAGTCAGATTGCTTTCTCACTGGAAGATAACGGAAATGGTCACCCCGGTATTCGCTTCGGGCTGGCGGCAATTAAAAATGTCGGCACCGGGGCTATCGAACCAATCATGAACGAACGTAACCAGAACGGCCCGTTTAAGTCCGTCGAAGATATGTGCCGCCGCAGCGACCTCCAGTCGGTCAACCGCCGCGTCATGGAAAGCCTGATAAAAGCGGGGGCATTCGATAACCTGGGAGAACGGGGCACCCTGCTCAACAGCGTTAGCCGTATCCTGTCACTGGCACAGCGCGAACAGCACCTCCGCGATACGGGGCAGACCACCATGTTCGATATCTTCGGGGAGGCCGCCCCGGTACCTCTCCCCAGCCTCGATATGACACCCGGGGATGCCTCCGACCGGGATAAAGCCTTATGGGAAAAAGAGCTGCTGGGGTTAAGTTTTTCCGAGAAACCGTTCAGTCCGGTATTCAGCGCCAGGCAGGGCAATGCTGTGTTCTGCGGCAACATCGACGCCGAACTGGACAAACAGGTTGTTGTCACCGCCGGGCGCGTGGTATCGGCGCGTTACTCTTTTACCAAAAAAAGCGAATCTTTCGCTATTGTCATTCTCGAGGACGTCAGCGGACAGGTGGAAGTTATTGCCTGGCCCCAGGTATACGGTCGCACCGAAGAATACTGGCAGGAAGGTAACGAAATCATTGTCCAAGGCAAGGTACGTACCCGGGATGACGAGATAAGCGTTGTCTGTGATAACGTCACTTTCTACGAACCGCCCCGGGAAGATGAAGATATTACCGCCTCGCCTGAACTTGCCGGTCAAAAAGCCCCCCAGGAAAAACCCGCGCCCGCTCCTGCCCCACGGCGCCGAGCTCACCGCCGAGACGC
>CAYNDI010000160.1:0-1438 GCA_964395955.1 uncultured Dehalococcoidaceae bacterium | reverse complement strand
CCGGGAAGATGAAGAAACGGCACCTTCGCCTGAATCCGCCGCCATAAAAACTCCCCAGGAGAAACCCGCACCCAGCCCTCCACCGACCGAAAAACACCGGCTCATAATAAATATTAAACAGACTGCCGATGCAGATGGCGATATTGCCCGTCTGAATAAAATCGTGACCGCCCTGAAAGTCTATCCCGGCCGTGACGAGGTACGTTTGAATATCCTGAACGGCGGCGAAGCCATACCACTCAGGCTCCCCAATATCTTTACCGACTACTGCCCCGAACTCAAACAACAGCTGGTGGAACTGGTGGGAGAGGAGGGATTCAGGGTGGAATCCGGATAACAGTAATTACAAAAGAGGGAGTTGCTATGGATAAACCGATGTCCGACGCGAGTTTCAAGATGATGTCACTCGCCTTTAAAGTACGCGACCGTTTCCAGGACCCGGCTGACCTTCTCAAAGAGGCGGGGATCAAGCCGGGCTTTCAGGTACTGGACTACGGCTGCGGGCCCGGCGCCTATACCGTACCCGCCGCTAAGATGGTATCGGATTCCGGTAAGGTCTTTGCGGTGGATATCCACCAAATGGCCATTAACCAGATCAAGAAATCCGCTTCCCAGAATAAGCTGAACAATATCGAGACCATTCTCACCGACGGCGACACAGGACTTCCTGATGAAAGTATAAACATTGCCCTGCTGTATGATATTCTCCATAGTTTGAGCAGTCCGCACGAGATACTTGCGGAACTGCACCGCGTATTAAAAACCGATGGCGTATTATCTATCAGCGACCATCATCTAAAAGATAAAGATATTACATCAAAGGTTACCGAACCGGGGCTGTTCAAGCTGTCCAACCGGGGCGAAAAGGTATATAATTTCTCCAAAGTCAGTTAAGGACAACGGGTATGTCAGCGGAAGATAAGCACCAGGGACACCGGAAAAGACTAAGGGATAAGTTCCTCAAGTCCGGGATATTCGGCTTTCACGACTACGAAATCGTCGAGCTGTTGCTGAGTCTGGGCACACCCCGCAAGGACTGTAAAGTGCCGGCTAAAGAAGCCATCAAGAGGTTCCAGACACTGCGCGGTGTCCTGGAAGCCCCCGCCGAAGAGCTACAGAATATTGACGGAATCGGAGCTCACAGCGCCTTCGGTATCAAGCTGGTACAGGAGGTTGCCCGGGAATTCCTTAAAGCGAAAATACTGGATAAGCCTTTCTACAGGTCATCGCAGGAGGTGTTCGACTACCTCTACCATACCATGCGCGGTCTCAAGAAAGAGGTCTTCAAGATTATCTACCTCAACAGCCAGAACCAGATTCTGGATACCGTTGACCTCTCCGAAGGCACCGTAAACAGCAGTTCCGTTTCACCGCGGGACGTTATCGAAGGGGCGATAACGAGTAATGCCACAGCGCTGATATTCGTCCACAATCACCC
>CAYNDI010000159.1:0-5554 GCA_964395955.1 uncultured Dehalococcoidaceae bacterium | reverse complement strand
GAAAAGGACGAGATGTTTGACATGGGCTGGATTGCCGATTATCCCCACCCGCAGGACTTCCTGGACGTCCTGTTCCGCACCGGCGCCGAGAACAACTACGCCGGATATTCCAATCCGGCGGTGGACGCCCTGCTGGATAAGGCGGCGCTCGAGGCGGACTATGAGAAGAGCCTGGAATTATACCGGCAGGCGGAGCAGATGCTGATGGACGATGCCGCCATCCTGCCGTTGTGGTTCGGGCAGAGCTATGAGCTGGTCAAACCTTACGTTACCGGCTTCCAGCTCAACGCGATGGGCTTCGCCTGGCTGAACGAGGTCTCAATTAATAAGTAACAGCGGAGGGGGTGGGATTCGAACCCACGGTCGGCTTGCACCGACAACGGTTTTCAAGACCGTCACCATAGGCCACTCGGACACCCCTCCACAATGCAAACTAAAGCTAAAATGGCCGTTAAATTATCTGGTAAAACAGGAACCATATCAAAAAGCTAATCAACTTACTGATTAGCAAGCTCATTATAGCTGATGGTGAATGACTCGTCAAAGCGCTTGGCTGCTGCTTCCTGAAGACCTGAGGCAACGTGTGAATAGATATCTGACGTTACGCTGATTGTGGAATGGCCTAAACGCTCCCAGGATAGTAATTCCGGGGGCTTGTTTTAAGTAACACTATTCGTACACAATCACGGGATAAACTTCCTTAAAACAGCCTGTAATATGAGAAAAAGTCTACCACTTCTCCTGGGATAGTCTGGCAATAAGCCATTTCTTGAGTCGTTCATCCAGTTTACCAAACCATGATTCTATCTTCTGGATATCGCCGCTGGCAATAGCAGCTTCCTCTTCAGCCGTTAAATCATATTCTTTTAGCGCCTCGGCAGGATTTTCGGCAAGCCGGGTGAAAAAGGCGTTGTCCTGAGCGGCGCGGTCCAGTACCGCCAGCACCGCCCTGACGGCAGAGACTTTGAACTCCGGTATCTTGGCCACGGGGTCCAGAGCCGGATTGGTGAGTACGTTGACCGGTGATTCCTTCCAGTGGAAAGCCATGAACGCCAGACCGGGGGAGGTCTTATCGGTAATGTTTACCGGGGCTTCTATTTTACCCCGTTGCGAGGCTACGCTTATAAGGTCGCCGTCAATGATGCCGAGTTTAAGAGCATCCTCAGGGTGGATATCAATGGCGCCTTTAGGCTGCAGTTCATTCAGGACCCTGGTGCGGCGACTCATCGTGCCGGTATGGTAGTGTTCCAGTATCCGTCCGGTAGTGAGAGTAAGCGGGTAGTCCTCGGATACTGATTCCGCCGGCGGGCGGTACTCCACGGCGTGGAATTTACCCAGACCCCGGGTGAACGTGCCGGCGTGGAGGGACGGGGTACCGGGATCTTCACGGTCGCGGCAGGGCCACTGCAAACCGTAGTTGCCCAGCCTGTCGTACTGTATGCCGCCGTAAATGGGAGTAAGCGACGTCATTTCCTTATTTATCTCTTCGGTATTTTTATAAGGGAAACTGTAACCCATTTTATTGGCGAGCATCGAAATTATCTGCCAATCGGGTTTAGCCTCGCCGGGAGCCTCTACAGCCTTATTAAGCTTTTGCACCCTTCTTTCGGTGCTGGTGTAAGTACCGTCTTTCTCGGCGAAGGCGGCGGCCGGCAGGATGACATCGGCGAGAACGGCTGTCTCCGTGGGGAATATATCCTGGACGACGATGAAATCGAGCTGCTGTAAAGCCTTTCTGGCATGAGCGGTGTAAGGCTCGGTCAGTGCCGGGTTCTCGCCGACAACGTACATCGCCCGTATCTCCCCGCGCAGGGCGGACTCTACCATCTCGGTGACGGGCACTCCCGGCTTGTCCTTGATGGTGCAGTTCCAGGCCGCTTCAAATTTCCGTCTGGCTTCGGCATCGGTCACCGGCTGATAGCCGGGGAAAACGTTAGGCAGAGCACCCATGTCGCAGGCACCCTGGACGTTGTTCTGACCGCGCAGCGGACTGAAGCCGGTGCCCTCCCGGCCGATGTTGCCCGTCAGCATCAGCAGATTGGCGATACTCTTGACATTGTCTGTACCGGTGGTGTGTTGAGTAATGCCCATGCCGTAGAGTATGCAGGATTTGTCTGCGTTGGCGAAAAGTCTGGCGGCTCTGATTATCTGTGATTTAGGCACGCCGGTAATTGCCTCGGCCATTTCAGGGGTATATTTCCTGATGACAGCAGCCGTCTCCTCAAAGTCCTCGGTACGTTCTTCCACGAACTGTTTATCATATAGATCTTCTTCGATGATTACATTCATCATAGCGTTGAGAAGCGCTACGTCGGTCCCGGGTTTCTGCTGCAGGTAAAGGGTTGCTTTCCTGGCGAGCTGGATGGTACGAGGATCAGCCACTATCAGCTTGGTGTCCCCACTGCGAACCGCCTGCCGGACGTACCGCCCGATGATAGGGTGGCACTCGGTGGTGTTGGAGCCGATGATGAAGAGGAGGTCGGCTTTCTTAAAGTCGGCAATTGAATTACTCATGGCGCCGTCGCCGAAAGCTGTGGCCGCACCGGCCACTGTAGAAGAATGTCAGAGACGGGCGCAGTGGTCGACGTTATTGGTACCGATGACGGCACGGGTAAATTTCTGCACCAGGTAGTTCTCCTCGTTGGTGAACTTGGCCGAACTCAACACTCCCAGGCTGTCCGGCCCGTATTCCGCCTTGGTCCTTAAAAGCCTGTCAGCCACGAGGTCGATAGCCTCTTCCCAGGTAGCTTCGCGGAAAATATCCTTAAAATTACCGTTGACTTCGACATCCTTGCTCCAGCCCTCTTTTCTTATCAGAGGTTTGGTCAACCTGTCGGGGTGATTTACGAAGTCGAAGCCGAACCGTCCCTTAACGCAGAGACCGCCTTTGTTAACCGGACTCTCTTTATCACCGCGTACACTGACTATTTCATTGCCGCGTACACCCAGGTAGATAGAGCAGCCTACGCCGCAGTAAGGACAGACTGTTTTAACGTAACGCGTCGCTTGCTTGGCGTTCTTGGGGATAAGTGCCCCGGTAGGGCAGCGCTCGAGACATTCGCCGCAGCCCTCGCATATTGATTCCAGAAGAGGCTTATCGTTGAAGGTACTTACCCTGGCCGAGTTGCCTCTGAAAGCGAGGTCGATAGCGCCGACGCAGGCAATTTCGTTACAGGCGCGTACGCACCGGCCGCAGAGAATACATTTATTGAGGTCGCGGGTGAAGGCGGGGTGGCTATCGTCAACAGCGACTGTCGTCTGGCTCTTCCGCATTCTATCGAAGTGCTCCTGCTCGACACCCAGATAACTCGCTACCTCTTGAAGCTCGCAGTTCTGGTTTTTACCGCAGGTAAGGCAGTCACCGTGATGGTTGGCCATGATTAGCTCCATGGTAATACGGCGTGACTGGTTTACCTTGGGGGTTTCGGTATGGACAACCATGCCGTCCGTAGCCGGAGTGGTACAGGAAGTAGGCAGGCCTCGCATTCCTTCTATTTCTACGATACAAAGACGGCAAGCCCCGTAAGGCTTGAGGTCTTCATCGTAGCAAAGGGTAGGGATATAGATACCGGCCTTCCGCGCCGCTTCGAGGACCGTAGTCCCCTCCGGCACTTCCACCTTGATTCCATCAATAGTAAGAGCGATGGCCCCCAGTTTTTTCTCATCGGCTACAGTTGGGCTGGTTATTGTCATCGGTTGCCTCCAATATCATCAATTAAGATAATGTTCCCGCCATTTACGCCTGACTGCCTACCGGGACCGGCTCGGTTGGAGCTTTAACCGGCTCTCCGGATATTTTCGCCACCGCGCTGAATTTAGCCGGGCAGGCATCCAGGCAGCCGCCGCATTTTATGCACTTGCTCTGGTCTATAACGTGAACCATGCGCTTGCCGCCACTAATAGCCCCGGCGGGGCAGGCACGGGCACAGATACCGCAGCCCTGGCACTTTTCAGCGTCGATGTAATAGGATATCAGTGTCTTGCAAGCCAGCGCCGTACAGCGTTTCTCCTTGATATGGGCTTCGTATTCGTCGCGGAAATAGCGGATGGTCGTCAGCACCGGATTGGGAGCCGTGCCACCCAGGGCGCATAGTGAGCCGTTCTTAACGGCTTCTCCCAGTTCCAGGAGCAGCTCTATGTCTCCCTCCCGGCCATTACCGTGAACGATATCTTCTAAAATATCCAGCATCTGCTTGGTGCCCCAGCGGCATGGTATACACTTACCGCAGGACTCGAGCTGTGTGAAGGTCAGGAAGTACCGGGCAACGTCAACCATGCAGGTGTCCCCATCCATTACCACCATGCCGCCCGAACCGACGATGGAACCGGCTGCCGCCAGGGACTCATAGTCCACCGGGGAATCCAGGAAGCTGGCGGGCAGGCACCCGCCCGAAGGACCGCCGGTCTGTACCGCTTTAAATTCCTTACCGTTCGGTATACCGCCCCCGATGCCGTATATAATTTCACGCAGGGGGATGCCCATGGGTACTTCAATGAGACCTGTCCGCATAACTTTACCCACGAGTGAAAAGGTCTTGGTACCCTTGCTCTTCCCGGTGCCGTAGCCGGCGTACCAGTCCGCGCCCTTTTTCATGATGGCTGAGACATTTGCCCATGTCTCCACGTTATTAATGTTGGTGGGTTTTCCCCACAGCCCGGAGTTGGCTGGAAACGGGGGACGTGAGCGAGGCATGCCCCGGTTGCCTTCGATAGAGGCCATGAGGGCCGTCTCCTCACCGCAAACGAAGGCGCCGGCACCCTCCTTTATCTTTATGTGAAAACTAAACCCGGAGCCCATGATATTGTCACCGAGCAGTCCGTACTTCTCCATCTGCCCCAGAGCAACTTTTAACCGTTCTATTGCCAGCGGGTACTCGGCACGTATGTAGATATATCCTTCGGAAGCCCCGACCGCATACGACCCGATGAGCATACCTTCAAGGACAGCGTGAGGGTCTCCCTCCAGCACCGCCCGGTCCATGAAAGCACCGGGGTCCCCTTCATCAGCATTGCAAATCATGTATTTTTGCGTACCGGGGGCATCACGGCAGAATTGCCACTTAAGACCGGTAGAGAAACCGGCGCCGCCGCGGCCGCGCAGCCCTGATTTCTTTATCAAATCAATAACATCCTGGCCATCCATCCCGAGTGCTTCACTAAGTCCGTCGTAGCCGCCGTTGGCAATATAGTGGTTGATGTCGGTGGGGTCTATATTACCGCAGTTACGCAGGGCGATGCGCACCTGAGGTTTGAGCACCGGGAGGTCAAAGAGGCGAGGGATACTATCGATGGTGCCTTCGCCGCGTGTACCCAGGGCAAGGTCCGACCGGGGATTATCACCCATGAGCCAATCACGAACTATCCCGGTAGCAAGTTCAGGAGTAAGATTTCCGTAAAATACACCGGGTTTGCCGGGTTTGGTTATTTCTACCAGCGGCTCGGCATAGCAAAGACCGATGCAGCCCACCTGGATGATATCCGCCTCAATATTGTTAATATTCAATTCTTGATGCAGCGTATTTAAAATATCCTCAGCACCGGCAGCGATGCCGCA
>CAYNDI010000158.1:0-5616 GCA_964395955.1 uncultured Dehalococcoidaceae bacterium | reverse complement strand
AAAAACGGGGCGGCCGGAAATTGATACCGATTGACGGCATGCCGCCCGACCTGATTTTTATGCCGCCGACCTGTGCCTTTCTTCCCAGATGCAGCTATAAAATCGATAAATGCAAAGAAGAACCCTGGCCTGCGTTGAGACAGGTAGGCGACAAGCATTACACCGCATGTTTTGTAGACATGAGGGAAAAAGTATGAACGACGAAAAAAACGGCAATATGGTAGAAGTGCAGAACCTCAAGATGTATTTCCCCATTACCAGGGGGTTGTTGCGGCGCCATGTCGGCGATATTAAAGCTGTCGATAATATTACTTTTTTCATCAAGAAAAATGAAACTCTCGGCCTGGTTGGTGAAAGCGGTTGCGGTAAGACCACCACCGGCCGCTGTCTCCTGCGTCTTTACAAGCCTACTTCCGGGAGTATCAACTTTAATGGAACGGATATCACCAATCTTAAAGATAATAAAATGAAATCGCTGAGACGCGATATGGGCGCTATTTTCCAGGACCCTTTCAGTTCACTCAATCCTCGGCAAACGGCCGGCAGCATCATATCCGACCCCCTGAAAGTCCACCATATGGCTACAAAAAGCGAAATGGATGATATGACCGCCAGGCTCTTCAGAATGGTCGGCCTTGACCCCCGGATGACGGACCGCGTCCCCCACGAGTTCAGCGGCGGTCAGCGTCAGCGCATCGGCATTGCCCGGGCCCTGGCCTGCCAGCCGTCCCTGGTTATCTGTGACGAGCCTATCTCCGCGCTCGATGTATCTATTCAGGCGCAGATTATCAACCTCCTCGAAGAATTACAGGAAAGACTGGGATTGACCTATCTCTTTATTGCGCATGACCTCGCCGTGGTGCAGCATATCAGCGACCGCGTCGCTGTCATGTACCTCGGCCGTATTATGGAACTGACCGAGTCCGACGAGTTATACGAAAATCCTCTGCATCCTTATACCAAGGCCTTGCTTTCGGCGATACCCATACCCGACCCCAAGGCAGAGAAGACGCGCCGTCGTATCGTCCTCAAGGGCGAGGTACCCAGCCCCGCCAATCCCCCACCCGGCTGCCATTTCCATCCGCGCTGCGAACTGGCCATCGGCGACTGCAGTGTTGAAGTACCTCCCCTGCGCGATATCGGCGGCGGACACTATGTAGCCTGCCACAAAGTCTGAAACACTCAAAGCTTACAGATGGAGAAAATAATACGGGTCGTGGTGGTAACCACGACCCGTATTATTTGCCTTAGGTTCCGGCTAGACGTTTATACCGCTTTATGCCTAATCATCCAGCCATGCAAAGGTATATTGATAAAGCGTCGTACCAAATCGAGCGTCTTTAACTTTAGGAGAACTGGCCGAGATAGCAGGCAAATAGGGCAGGTAGGCAACCTGGCAGTAATCGTCCGTCAGGCTCTTGGAGATTTCCTGGTACATGCCCACCCTCTTCGACATATCGAGCTCATTACCGGCAGCCAGCGCCTTCTCGTACAGTTCATCCGGCTGGATGGCACCGACCCAGGTGGTCCTGCCGTTGAGAACTCCGTTAACCATTTGGCCGGAGGGTTCCATGGCAGATCCGGCAAAGACACCGCCCCAGACGAGGCCTTCCCAGCCGGTAGCTACCATGCTGTTGTAGATAGGCATGCTGACCAGCTCAAACTCAACATCTATGCCCACCTCGCGGAGCATATCCTGGACGGCTATCGGCGTATCCAGACTCATGAAGTCAAGCAGAAACCACTTGCACGAAAAACCATCGGGATAGCCGGCTTCTGCAAGGAGTGCCCTGGACTTCGCCAGGTCGTATTCATAGCCGACGGTATCGGGGTTGTAGTACGCCTGAGCTTCAATGAAGACCTGGTTGCTCTTTTTGCCGTAGCCATAGCCCAGGCCTTCGACAAGGAGGTCCTGGTTGATGGCATGCGCGGCGGCACGCCTCACCCTGATGTCCTGCCAGACCGAATCGGGATTGCCGCGGCCGGCCGAGAACATTAAGCCCCCGTTGAACACGAAATCGTAGGTGACCGTAAGCTCATAGCCTTCCGCTTCCATGTCGGCGGCGTCACTGGCCATGATTCCCACGAAATGGACTTCTCCCGTTTTAAAAGCCATGAGCTGTGTTTCAGCCTGGGGGAGAATCACTAACTTAATACCATCGAGGTAGGGCTTGCCACGCCAGTAATCATCGTTACGTACGTAGCTGATGTACTGACCCCGCTTGTATTCATCAAAGATGAAGGGCCCCGTACCGATAACGTGGGAACGCTTGTACTCGTCGGTATTCTCGGTCAGGAATTTCGGGGAGAACATTTTGCAGCTGAAAAAGGTCGCCAGGCTGGTAACCGCGCCCCAGTCGTACTTGCCGTTATCAAAATATACACGGACATCGTAATCATCGATAATTTCTACATGGTCGAAAGGAAACAGGTTGGTCCAGATCATCTGTCCCAGCTGGATATCAATATTGACCTTCACAGCTTCGGCATTGAAATCAACACCGTCATGGAACTTGATGCCCTTACGCAGCTTAAAATCGACGTAAGAGCCGTCTTCAGCAATATCCCAGGACTCAGCAAGCAGGGGCTTGATATTACCATCCTCGTCTAAATATAAAAGGCCCTCGGTGCAGACGAAGCTGTAGCCAGAATCAGTGGGGTTGCTGATTTCTGCGGTATGTCCGATGTTGGATATTTCCGCACTGGTAGGGATAATGAGCCAGCCGCCATACTTACCGCCTTCAGGCTTGGCCAGGTCTCCCAGAGCACTCGTGGGTTCGGTGGGAGTCACGGTGGGGACACCGGTGGATGTAGGTGTTTGTGTCGGTGTTTTCGTGGGTGTTTGCGTCGGTGTTTGCGTCGGCGTCTGCGTCGGCGTGGATGTCGGCGTTGCTTCCGGTTCGCCACAGCCTACGAGAAAGATCCCGACTACCAAGATAATTGTTAAAGTAACGAATAAAATCTTTTTCATTATTTGTGATAATCCTCCTTTATAGAATCCGAATAAATGAATCGCCCATTTATAAGGTTATCGCTCACCTCCTTCTACTGAACAACTGGTTAACTCAGTCCGGAATTATCGCGAGGAAGCAACCATCATCCTCTTTCCAGACCTGGAATTTTCATTGTGTTGTTCAGGCTTAATTATGTATACAACAGATGCAAAATGATATACACATGGTTCGTATTTTGTCAAGTCTGACTAATCTCTAATCGCTACCTTTTTCCGGCGCGGTTCTCAGCTTCGGTTAAGCCTTGAACACCACAACTGTATGGTTAGCCGCCCGTCATGGGCACCAGCAGGGCGATACGGTCGCCTTTCTTGAGCTTGAAGTCCATGCCGGCGAAATAGAAGCTCCCGTTGATATTGAACTTGTATTCCGGCATGAGGCGGTCCTGTCCGGGAGCGATGACCGGGCCTTCCAGCGAGGGTACCTTTTCCCTCAAGGCGGCGACTACTTCGGCCATGCCGGCGCCGTCCTTCAAATCAACCTCTACCTCCCGCAGTTCCGTTATCTCCCGCGGCAGGCCGTACATCGGTATAGTCCACTTATTTCTCGTAGTTACCATTAATTGCTTTCTCTCCCGTTTTTTAAACTAGCCGCCCGGGCCCATCCGGGGCATCTTTTCCGGCGGCCAGAGCTCTCCGGCGATATCATCCAGACCCAGCGACAGCAGTTTCTGGCGACTGGGTACGGTGGTTACCCGGTCCCAATCGAGGGCGCCGAGGTGCCACCAGGCCTCTTCCCGCAGGTCACAGGTAACTTCGGCGAGGGGGCCCTCCTGTAAAGGCGGGTTGCCGTATATCCTGCCGTGGATAAAGTGCTGGAGAGGATTGATGCCTTCACGGAGATTGAAGACATGACGCATATTGGCGATTCTTTCACCGCACCTGAGGTACTCCTCCGTGGAGCAGTCCCAGCCGGTGACGGCATTGGTGACCCTCTGATAATAGGGCCCCCGGGCGGTCTGCCACATGAAGAGTATCATGCAGGTGCCCAGGGCGTTGTTGAGGTGATTGGTGAAGCTGACCGGCCCGAAAGCCTGGCTGTGGCGGCCGGGGGTGGAATTCATCCAGTACATGGCGGCTGAGGGCATACCGGCGAACTGGTGACTCAGAATCCGGGGGTCGTGCATGCCCGGCTCCTGACCGCCGACGTGGACAGCGAACTTCTCGGCGCCTTTGCCGAGACGCTCCGCGGCTATCTTAACTCCCTCGGCAAGGATATCGCCGATGCCTTCGCGCTTTGCCATCTTCTCGGTCATAGCGACGAGGGCACGGTGATTGCCCCAGTTAAGCTCGATGCCATCGGTATCTTTTTTAGTGATGATGCCGTTCTCGTAGCATTCCATGGCGAAAGCGATAACCGTACCGGCGGAGATGGTATCCATGCCGTAAGAGTTGCAGATATGACTGGCCATCTCGATAGAAGGGACGTTGGTATTGCCGCAGTTCGCCCCGAAAGCGCCGATGGTCTCGTACTCCAGGCGGTGATTGCCGGCGGGGTACTTATACTCGCCGGTACCCTCCTTGAGAAAGCCCTTGCAGACGGCCGGGCAGTGCCAGCAGCCGGTACTTTTATCCAGGTTGGCGATGACCTTTTCTTTGCTAAGCCCGGAGGCATCCGGGATATGGATAACGCCGACACCGCCCCAGTTCCTGACCGGGGTATCGCCGCTGAGGGCGGAGGCATCACCGTGACCGCCGGTACCGTACTCATGAAATCGCGGCAGAAATCCCGACGCATTCAAATCCTCTACCTGCTCTTTGCGGAGTCGGTCGGCCGTTTCGGCATCGGCAACGGGGACCTTTTTATTCCCCCTGGCGACGACGGCCTTGAGCCTTTTTGAGCCCATGACGGCGCCCAGGCCGGAGCGACCGGCGGCGTCCCCTTTATGAGTGTGGATACTGGCGATGCGGACGAGCTTTTCACCGGCGGGGCCGATACAGGCGGCTTTGGAATCCTTGCCGTACTCGGCTTCCAGCATGTCCTCGGTGGTATAGGTATCTTTACCCCAGAGACCGGCGGCGTCTTTCAACTCGGCCCTGCCGTTGTCAACGAGGAGATAGACGGGTTTGGGGGAAATACCCGTAAAAAAGACGCCGTCATAGCCGGCGAACTTGAGGTAGGGTCCGAAATGCCCCCCGCAGTTGGCATCACCCCAGCCCCCGGTGAGGGGCGATTTGCCCACGACGCCGAAGCGGCTGCCGCTCACGGCGGGGGAACCGGTCAGTGGCCCGGTGAGAACGCCGAAGATATTATCCGGCCCGAGGGGGTCGGCACCCGCCTTCATGCGGTCGTAAAGCACCCGCGAACCGATGCCGTAACCTCCTATGTATTTACGATAAAAGCTTTCCTCGGGTGTTTCTTCTTCCATTTTGCCCGTTGACAAGTCCACGAACAGGAGCTTGCCCATGTAGCCTCCAGCCATTATTGCTCCTTTCAATAAATCCAGATTATTTAGTCCAATCGCCCGCATTTTACCACTGCGCCAGAGTGAGGTCAACGACAGTAAATAAAGAGGAGGGGGCTGGCGTCCGCTCTCGCGGCGTACTCCCATTCTTGGTGAACAAAATCCCCATATACAGTTGAACCTATCCCCCTGTGTCCCCCT
>CAYNDI010000157.1:0-5635 GCA_964395955.1 uncultured Dehalococcoidaceae bacterium | reverse complement strand
GATATGGCCGTGCCCGGGATTGCCTGCCGGAATACCGCCGACCTGGTCAACGCCGCCGCGGGAACGGCTTTCACACCGGAGGAAATCGAAAAAATAGGCGAAAGGATTAACAATATCGCCCGCCTGTTCAACATCGGCGAGGGTTTCACCCGCAAGGACGACACCTTCCCCAAGCGTTTAATGACCGAAGCCATCAAGGAAGGCGCTTCCAAGGGGCAGCTCATCAGCCAGAAAGACCTTGATGAAATGCTGGACGAATATTACGCGGCCAGGGGCTGGGACAAAAGCGGCAATCCCACTGGTGCCAAGCTGAAGGAACTGGGGATTAAGAAGTAAGGAGAAAACGCCATAATAAAAACTCCCTTTATCCCTCTTTACGAAAGAGGGAGACGGGAAAGAGGGATTAACCTCTCCCTTTATTAAAGGGAGAGTGAGAGGGTTTTTTATGCACCCGTATAATCCCAAATTAAAGCCACTTTCCCAGGAGCTTAGAAAAAACATGACCGATGCTGAAAAGCAGTTGTGGTCTAAGCTCAAGATGAAACAGCTTAAAGGTTTGATGTTCTCACGTCAAAAACCTTTAGGCGAATATATCGCAGATTTTTACTGCCATCAGGCAAGGCTGGTGATTGAGGTTGATGGCGGGCAGCATTTTTTGGATGATACGATTGAATACGATAGAATCAGAGATGAGTTCATGATGAGTTCGGGAATAAAGGTGCTGAGATTCACAAATACTGATGTGATGGAGAATATTGAGGGTGTTGTGGCGGTGATTGAGTCGGAACTCCCTTAATCTCTCTTTACGAAAGAGAGAGAGTTTTTTAATTCGCAATTTTCCGATATAACACGATATAATAACACCAGTTGAGATAGAACGGAGAGTCAACATGTCAGAATACGGATATGCCGGAGAGATACTAAGGGTCGATTTATCCAGCGGTAAGTCCAGTCGGTTGCCCACTGCGGCTTACGCTGAAAAATATATCGGCGGCAACGGCATCGCCGCCCGGCTTTACTGGGAAATGGTGCCTCCGGAGGCAAAAGCCTACGACCCGGAGAACTGCTTTATCTGCGCCAGCGGGCCCCTTACCGGTTTTCCCGGATTTGCCGGTTTCCGCTGGAAAATCTTCGCTAAATCGCCCCTGGGCGACCCCGAAACCTTCTCCCACTGCGGCCTGGGGGAGAGGTGGGGCGCCTGGCTTAAATACGCCGGATACGATGCCCTGGCGGTACAGGGCAAGGCGGATAAACCCGTCTATGTTCACATCTATGACGGAAAGGTAGAAATACGCGACGCCTCGCATCTCTGGGGTTTATCCACCTTTGAGGCGAGTGATAAACTGAAAGCGGAACTGGGTAAAAACGTCAGCGTGCTAACCATCGGCCCCGCGGGAGAAAACCTGATACCCTTCGCTATCGTGCTGGCGGAAGGCGGGGCTTCCGGTTCCGGCGGCATGGGCGCGGTGATGGGCTCGAAAAACCTCAAAGCCATCGTCGTCGCTTCCGGCGATAAGCGACCGGCAGCCGCTGACCCCGACAGAGTAAGGCAGCTGGTCGACCGTATTGCGGCGACCAAGCCCACCGTACCAATGCCCTCGATGTGGGCGGTTCCCGAGCTTACCCGCGACCATTCCTGCTACGGGTGCGGCATCGGTTGCTCCCGCCAGATATATACCGGCGAAGACGGCCGGACCTATAAATCCCTCTGCCAGGCTTCCGATGTATACGGTGAAATGACACTAAGGTATTACGGCAAGCCGGACGGAGCACGCCTGCTGGCTACGAGACTCTGCGACGGCTACGGAATCGATACCGCCGTGATGCAGAGTATGATTGAATGGCTCGATGCCTGTTATAAAGAAGGCGTTATCAACGAAAAGGACACGGGAATCCCGCTATCGAAGGTCGGCGGCCCCGAGTATATCGAAGAACTCACCCGGAAAATCACTTTTAAAGAAGACTTCGGCGAACACTTTGCTAAAGGCCTGTTAGCCGGCGCCGACACTATCGGACCGAAAGCCAGGGAAATACTGAGCACGTACATTGCTACCAGCGGTGGCGAGAAAAGAGACTATGACCCGCGGTTGTTTATAACACCGAGTCTTATCTACGCCACCGAGCCGAGACGCCCGATACAACAGCTCCACGAAGTCTCTATGATGTTGATGATGTGGGTAGGTATGGGGGAAGCCAAGCCGGGTGAAATGTTCACCATCGATAACTTCCGCAAGGTTGCCGGGATAATATGGGGGAACGAAATCGCGGCGGACTTCTCCACGTACGAAGGGAAGGCGCTGGCGGCCAAGAGACTTCAGGACCGTGTTTTCGCCAAGGAAAGTCTTGTTGTCTGCGACCTCCGCTGGACGATGTCCCTGCCGTCCCGCTATACCGGAGACGGCCCCGCGCCCGTTACGGAACCGGAGGTCTACTCGGCGATTACGGGGAAAGAAACTGACGAGGCCGAACTGTTCAAAATGGGGGAAAGAAACTTCAACCTGCAGAGAGCCGTACTGCTGCGCCAGGGACGGCCGGGACGCGAGGGAGACCGGCTGCTTGACCATTTCCACACCCTTCCCTTACAGAAGGGCGACCTCTTCTTCAACGCCGATTGCCTGGCACCGGGTAAGGACGGCGAGATTATCTCTAAAGTCGGGGCGGTAGTCGATAGGGATGAATTCGAGAAGATGAAGAGCGAATACTACGAATACCGCGGCTGGGATGTCGCCTCCGGCCTGCCGACGAAAGACAAGCTGGCAGAGCTCGGGCTCGATGATGTGGCTGCCGACCTGGATAAGCGGGGGCTGGTAAGGTAGAAGACTACGGGATAAGCAGGGAATGATACTGGGCGGCTAGGGTGGGAAAAGATAACAGGCGAGGGGAGGTGGGGTAGATAGAAATCGATGACATCATATTATCTACCTCACCCCCCGACCCCCTCTCCAATCAGCTATATCAGATGAAGACGTGAGGTATTTTGATTGGAGAGGGGGATTGTTTATTAAGATGGGCTGCGCCCCTCTTGGACACCCCGCTTGACTAAATCAATGACCTCGTCCCCGACCGGCCGCGGCCAGGGGAGCCACCGCCAGCCAGAGGGTAATGGTAATCAGCATGGACTTGACGTAGGTGATGGAAGCTATACCGAAATCGGGGCAAATGGCTCCCCAGAGTAGCATCAGGAAAAAGGCGCTCAGGAAGAAACCCGGTATGGCCGCCAGTATTCTGAAATAACCCATTTTAGTCCTCCTTTGTTTGTCACTTAATAACAGTGGCTATAACGATACAATGTGTTTCGTTGATGCGTCCGCACGTGGTCCCGTCATCCGCGGTAAGATATTTCTTCTGAAGCTCACCGGGCGAATAATGTGCCGTAAGTTTAAAGCCGTGTTCTGACAGGTACGACTCTATCGCGCCATCTTCAATCCCGAACCGCCATTCTTCTCCGGTATTGAAAACGGTCTTATGTATGGCGGCCTCGCCGTACAGTGTATTCTCACGTCTGAGCACCGAGGCGCGTACGTAATCGAAAACAATACGGCTGCCGGCGGCGGCATTTTCACGTATGAATTCAAGGGTGCCGGCAACGGCTTCTTCAGATAAATACATGGTAACGCCTTCCCATAGAAAGAGGCTTTTCAAGTCCCGGCGGTAACCCGCCCGGCCGAGCACTTCGGCAATATCTTCTTCCTCGAAATCGATGGGCGTGAAATTAAGCTCTTCGGGAAAGGCAACGCCCTTTTTCTCCAGCAGCTTCTTTTTCATCTGCTGAGTAACCGGGGCATCGGTCTCGAATACCCTGGTAGCGTGGTTACGCTGCTTAAACCGCCAGGCCCGCGTGTCAAAACCGGCCCCGAGAATCACTATTTGCGGCAAAACCTCATCAATGGCGCTGATATATATTTCATCGAACAGCTTCGTCCTGGCTGACACGTACTCATATATTCCTCGCGGTACCACTCTCTTCATTACCAGAGTCCTCAGCAGTCCCCATTTCATGAATATTATCTTAGGCAGGAAAGGGATAAACACCTGAGCTATCGAGTCGGGCCCCCGAAATCGCTTGTCTCTCTCCGCGTGCGCACAGGCCCGGCAAAAGCAGGTATAGCTGGCTGTTTGCGAGACCTTGCTTCTTATCCCTTGACTAGACATAGTTTATTTACCTGCTTTCCAGCGTTACGCGCTATTCCCCGGACACACTCGAATGTTCACCGATACTTACGTTCGGTATCCAGGACAGCCACTTCGGCAGGTACCAGTTGGCTTTGCCGAGGAGCTTCATAGTCGACGGTACAATTACACACCGCACTATCGTCGCATCTATTAAAATAGCTACGGCCAGTCCGAACCCCATTTGCTGCATCATCACCATATCGCTCAGGGCAAACCCTGAAAACACCGCCACCATGATAAGTGCTGCGCCGGTAATCAGCTTACCGGTGGAACGGAGCCCGAAAGCCACCGCCGCCGTATTATCATTGTATTGCCGATAGTGTTCACGTACGCGACTCAACAGGAATACCTGATAGTCCATGGAAAGCCCGAAGAGAACCGCGAACAGGAACAGCGGCAGCCAGGTCTCGATTGAAGCTACCTGCGTAAGCCCGAGGAATTCATGCAGCACCCCCTTCTGGAATACCAGCACGATTAGTCCGTAAGCGGCGCCAACGGAAAGCAGGTTCATGATAATAGCCGTTGTCGGTATTACGATAGAGCGGAAAGCCAGCAGCAGGACAATGAAACTCAAAGCCAGAACGAAGACGAAGATAACGGGGGTATAGTCGCTGGTAACCTGGTTATAGTCGAACATAAAGGCGGGCTCACCGGTAACCATAACACTGGCTGTCGTACCGCCGAAAGTCGCCGGGATATAGTCAGAGCGTATCAGGGGGACGCTTTCCAGGGCTTCCGGGCTATTCGTATCGCCGGTCAATCTGGCATTTATCACCGCCATATTCAATTGCGGGTACGGAACTACCATCACGGAAGCATAAACGGGGTCGTTGGATAGTCTTTCCTGCAGTCCGGCGATGGCGGCCTGGGTCTCCGGTGCAGAAATGTCTCCGTCGACCACTATCATCGTCGGGTTGTCAAATCCCATGTGGAAATCTCTCTGGAGTACCATATAGCCCTGTTTGGCCGGCAGATAATCAGGCATGGCACTGATGCCGGACATGCCGTTGATTTTATCGAAGAAGGGTATGATAGCAGCCCCGAGGATACACACAGCTATCAACAGGCTGAGTGCCGGGACCCGGGTCACCGTCCGGGTAATCCATGCCCAGAAACCGGTAGCCGCTTCATGTGTCTGGGATTGCCGGGTAGGCCGGATAAAGGGTATTCTCAAGGAGTTTACCTTATCTCCGAAGATGCTGATTAAAGCCGGCAGCAGCGTCATGGAAGCGGCGATGGCGGCAAAGACTACCAGCAGGGCGCCGATACCCATAGAGATGAAGATAGAAAGGGGAAAAATTACCAGTCCTACCAGCGCCAGCATCACGGTCAGACCGCTGTAGAATATCGCCCGGCTGGCCGTGGCGCCGGACGCGCCGATGGCATCCATTTTCTCCAGACCGCGCGCCCGTTCCTCGCGGAAGCGCGTCAGAACAAACAGCGAGTAGTCGATACCCCCCGC
>CAYNDI010000156.1:0-5683 GCA_964395955.1 uncultured Dehalococcoidaceae bacterium | reverse complement strand
TTGTGTGGGGGCTATCCCCCCCACTCGCTACGCACTCCCCCCTTTTTTTTTGGGGGGGGGGGGGGATAAAACTCAGGGATAAGCCGTTGATGATACAGGGCGGCTAGGGTGGGAACAGATATCAATGAAAAAAGGATGAGGTCATTCCAACACCTGCCCGGTTATTCCCGAACAGTACCTAGCTTTTTGACAAGCTTCGGCTCAGGCATTAAACTTGGTCAGAACCTTTTAACAACAACTTCACTATATCTACATCTGGCTGATGAACGGAGGCTTTTTATGCAGTTTGAAGGCAAGGTAGCCGTCGTTACGGGGGGAGGTTACGGCCTCGGTAAAGCTATCGCCCTGGCCCTGGCGCAGGAGGGAGCTGACGTGGTGGTGGCCTCCCGGACGGAGTCGGCGTTAAAGGAAACGGCCGCGGAAATAGAGGCTATGGGTAGAAAAAGCCTGGTAGTGGTTTCCGACCTCGCCGATAAGGCACAAATCCTGGCGATGGTCGAAAAGACGATGGAAAAATTCGGGAAAATCGATATCCTGGTCAATAATTCGGGCGTTGAAGGACCTATCATGGATGTATCCGGGATGGATATCGAGGGCTGGGAACACCTGCTGGCGGTAAACCTTACCGGGGCGATGCTCTGCTGCCGGTATGTCCTTGAAAAAAGCATGATTCCCCGCAAGAGCGGCATAATTATCAACATTTCCTCCGGGCAGGGGAGGCGGGGATTCCCGACGAGAAGCGCCTACAGTTCTTCCAAGTTCGCCCTTATCGGCCTGACTCAGAGCCTGGCATCGGAGGCGGGGGAATACGGCATCAGGGTCAACTGTATCGCCCCGGGGGCGGTCGAGGGTGAACGTATCACGCGGGTTATCGCCGCAACGGCGAAAAACCTGGGTATCTCCCGCGAGCAGTACCTGGCCAACGCCGGTTCTCGGTCGGCCCTGGGCAGAATCGTCAAGCCGGAGGAAGTGGCCGACCTGGCGGTGTATCTGGCCTCGGACAAGTCCAGCGGTATAACCGGCCAGACAATCAACGTAGATGCCGGAGCCGCCTTTAATTAATATCAATGGTAGCAAAGGAGTGTTATGGGAACAGAGAAAGTGGGGACAGAGAGTCAAATTGCAGTATTGATAGATTTTGAAAATGTCGGCATAGATACAATACAGGGACTTTTTGATCAATTATCAAATATCGGACGGATCATAATAAAAAGGGCGTATGCCGATTGGTCAAAATCGAAATCTCCAAGGGAACAGTTATTTAAGCTTGGCATTGAACCAATTCTAATATTTCGTTCTATCAAGAGTGGTAAAAATGCGAGTGATATACGTCTTACAATTGATGCGACTGAATTATTGTATCAATCATCCGTTGACACTTTTGTAATAGTTTCTTCAGATACCGATTTCATTCCGCTAATAAATAAATTAAGGTCAGCCGGAAAAGTAGTAATCGGGGCTGGGAAAAATGAGACTAAGTCAGACAATTTAATTAGAGCCTGTGACCGCTATCTTTTCCTTGGTCAAGTTGATACGGAAATATCATCTCAAAAACCATCATTGTCTCCTGCAGATGAGCTAATCTTACGCGGTTTCAGGGCTTCAGCAGATGAAAATGGCAGGGTACTTGGTAGCAAACTTCATTCAACAATTCAGAGACTTGACCCGAGTTTTAATTATAAGACCTATGGTTATTCTACCTTTTTTAAACTTTTAATGGCATCTCCTGTAGTAAAGGTAACACGTCCTCGGGATAAAGGAGACGTGACTATTGAACTGATTGAATCATTTGAAACATATATTTTAAGCTAGTATTTTACAATAGGCCAAAACAAATAATAATCAAATATTTAGCTTTTTCCGTTAGAAAGGAATCTATGACAGGTATCGTATCCTACGGTGCTTACATTCCACTCCGCCGCCTGGGTACGGGTGCCCGGAGCGAAAAAGCGGTGGCCGCGGCTATCGACTGCCTTGAAAACACCAAACGGGATACCGTCGACGGACTCTATTTCGCTTCCGCTACCCCACCCTACGCAGAAAAGCTGGCGGCGACCAGGGCAGCCAGTGCAGTCCTTCGCGTTTTACCAGCGATTTTTTCACCGCTATTTTTTCCATACCCAGATATGCCAGAAATCGTTGAAAGCACTCTTTCAGGCTATTATAAACTTCGTCAGATTTCTCTGCATCCGCCTCCCACCACCAGTTCTTGATAATAAGACATTTACTTTTCTTATCTTGCCCCGGCTCGAACCGGGCGATGAACCTGTCGCCGTATAACACGGGCAATACGTAGTAGCCGTATTTTCTCTCGACAACCGGCTTGTAGACCTCCCACGTATAGTCGAAGTCAAACAGCTGCTTTACCATATCCCGCTCCCAGAGCAGGTTGTCCAGCGGGGCCAGTATTGCCGCGCGTTCTGGCCGGTCATCGGACTTTGCTGCCGAGTCCAGTTCAGTCCTGTCCTCGCTCCTCATATAGAGTGGTTTCTTTATACCTTCAACGTGTACTTCTATAGCTTTTCCTTGCTTGATAAGTCGTGTAAAAGTGGCGACTCTCTCGCTGCTCCCGGCTCCGTATATCCCGTGCCATATACTGTGCGTGTTCCACAACAACCCGACACCCCCGATACGCCGGAGGACATGCCAGTCATGGTACTGCTCCTGCGTCTCATGCGGGTCCGGTGCGGTGAGTATCTCCTCGGGAATGTGGCGGTAAGCGAGGTCATACACCTTGCGGGTGTGCACCTTGTGATGAATGACCACTTCACCCAGATAGTACATATTGTCCAGAGCAACATTCGCCAGCCGTTTCGGGCCCCAGGACCAGGCCACTTTCTCGTCGTGGTCAAGGTCAATCGATGACAACGGCCCTCTCTCCTCGATTGCCTTAAGAATTTTGGGAGAAACAGCTCTAATTACATCCGAATCCCGCCTTTCAGAACGCCCGGCGGCTTCCCGTTGACGGTAATAGAAGTAAGGCCAGTCCCCGGTAAGGTAAATAGCCATCATTTTGTCCCAACCATCGACTAGCTTGCGGTCCTTATACAGAAGCTCCTGCAGCATCGAGGGACGGAAACCGTTTACGCGCGACTGCAATACCAGCTCCGGGTTGTGCCCGACGATGTTCAGGGGGTCGAACTGGATACAGCCGACACGGCTTATGAAGTCTAGGATGCCGGCTTTACCTTCGAACTCGTATGGGGGCCGGAGCCCCTGGTGGGCAAGGAGAAAACGACGTGCCTGTTTGTTGCTGATTTTTATGGTTTTCATAGCCGTAGAAGCCGTTTGGAAAATATACAAAAGATGGTAGCACAAACGTTCGTATATGTCAACATATCAATAAAAGGGATAGTGTATCATTTTGGTCTTAACAATTCTGAAATTGATTAAATGATAATTCCCAACAGGGAATTGTGATATAATTGTTGTACTTTCTAAATAGAGATAGTCTAAAATGGATGAAGATTTCGTATTAATTATTGCAGGTCCCCCAGGAGTTGGCAAGACAACTATAGCTCAAATTATATGCCAACATAATAAATGTTCTTATCTCTCTGGAGATGAACTATCAAAAAAACTTTTTCCTGGCGTTTACAAAGATACTCCCGAGCAACTAAAGCAAACAAATAAAGAGTTATTAAAAAGACTTAAAGATTTGAACGATGGAAATTGTCTAGTTGCTGATTTGGTTTATTTGGATGAAGATTTTATAAAAAAACTTAAAAATCTTTTTGGAAAACGTTTAATAATCAAAGCTATTTTCCCGCCGATTAAAACTATATTTGAAAGAGATAAAAAAAGGCAGTGTTGGACTTCGGGGGAAGAGGATATAAAAAGATATCACAAACAATATCAAAAACTAAAAGAAATTATAGGCGAGAATAATTATATTGATAATAGTAGCCAAAATCCAGAAGTAACATATGAAAAATACTTTAGTAATTTGATGCTAAACAGGTCCTAACATTCCGAACCAAGGGGAGCTTGAGCATTTTCTTAGTATTACAGTGGCACTATTAATCAAGGTTAATCCGGTGAACCGGCAGCCGCGTAAGCTCAGGACCACCTGTTTTCCAGGTATTTACGGTACTCCGCCAGATATCTCAGGACCCTGGCGGCGCGGCGCGGGTGGGTGTATTCAGGAATCGCTGCTTCAGGTGCCGGCTGCTCTTCATCCGGCTCGGGTCTGGAACGAACGAACAATCTCTGGATATACACCAGCGGTTTGTCGTATTCTTTCAGTTTCCGGTGCAGTATTTTCTGTTTCCGGTCATTCTCTCTCCGCATGGCGCGCATTTGCTCCGGGCTGATATTGCCCATCATCCTGGGCATAAAAACCATCGGCGGCAGTAAAGATATAATACCGTCAACGTTCTTGTCTTCGAGCAGCAACTGTATGCACTCGTCACCGATATTATCGCCGCTCGGTGTGCGTATGCCTACCAGGTCGACCGGATTGCCCGGCGACCACCGCGGGGGTAATATGGCACTCATTTTTTTCAGGGTCTGCGGCTGGAGTCCTGTTATTTCCAGTCCTTCTTTCTCGCACACCTCGGCCGTTACCACCCCGAATCCCCCGCCCATGGTCAGTATCGCCACCCGGTTCCCCCGTGGCAGCGGTAAGTTGCACAGAGCTAAAGCAAGGTCGCAGAGTTCCCCTTCGTCTTCCGCCCTGATGACGCCGGCCTGTTTGAAAGCCGCCGTATAAACCGTGTCGGCGCCGGAGAGCGCTCCCGTATGAGACCTGGCCGCTCTGGCGGAGGCACCGGTCGTGCCGGACTTCATCACTACGATGGGCTTTTGCCTGGTTATTTCCCTGGCAAGTTCGTAGAAGCGCCTCCCCTCCCGGAGCCCTTCGATGTAGGCGGCGATGACGCGGGTATGTTCGTCCTGAGCCAGGTATTCCAGATAGTCTTCGAGGTGTAAATCCGCTTCGTTGCCGGTACTGACTACCTTGCTCAGCCCGATTCCCCGGCTGGCGGCAATCTGCATAATGCTGGCGCCCAGGGTACCGCTCTGGCTTAACAGTGACATCGGTCCGGCGGGCATTTGGCTGGCAAAACCGAGGCTGGCAACCCGGGTATACATATCGGCGTGGCCGTTGCAGTTAGGCCCGACGAAACGCATCCCCGCCCCCCTGCCGATGGATACCAGTTCCGCCTGCAGCTTTGCCCCGTCCCTGTCCACCTCGGCAAATCCCGCCGAAATAACGACGGCAGCTTTGACTTTTTTTTCGGCGCACTGACGGAAAACCTGAGGTACAATGGCTGCCGGTACCACGATAATCGCCAGTTCCACCGGTCCGGGTATGTCCAGAACGGTCTTATGACACTTTACCCCCAGCACCTCTGTCTCTTTGGGATTGATTGCGTAGACCTGCCGGCCAGCCTTGACTTTGGCCGACTCTATGGATGCCCGCAGGGCGTCGTTTCCCCACGAGCCGATTTCCTTCTTGGCGCCTATGACCGCTATAGAATCGGCCTCAAACAGCGCACGCCAGAAATCTCTATTATTGATTACCGGGGAATTCGTTGCCTTCATGGGATATATCTATTATAAGTTATATTCGCCTGTAAAATAAAATACGTTGATAAATAGTTGCTGTTCGGGTGATTTATAGGGGCGGCGGGGCGCCCCCGGGGGGGGGGGGGGGGGGCCGACCCCCGCCCCCCACCCCCCC
>CAYNDI010000155.1:0-5716 GCA_964395955.1 uncultured Dehalococcoidaceae bacterium | reverse complement strand
CGAGGGCGGCACGGGTGGGAAAAGATACCAAAGATAGATAGAACCAAGTTGACAGGTATAGCGATAAATGATAGACTGAATATTGTTTACCATTTTAGTCAACAATAATATTTGAAAACGATAACGTTAATAACGCCGAAAACTATAAATAGGGTATAATAATAGCATCATCATAAAGGGAGTCAACGAAATGGAAAAATTCAGCCCGGTTGGCGAGGTAGTCATAACCCGAGCAATAGTCGAGGAATTTACCAAAGAGTTCAACGAATACGTCGAGAGCGACTGTATTATCGTCGGCGGTGGCCCCAGCGGACTGGTGGCCGGACGTGATATTGCCCGGGCCGGTAAAAAAGTCGTCATCATCGAGCGCAACAATTACCTGGGCGGCGGTTTCTGGAGCGGGGGCTACCTGATGCCCAAGGTAACCGTCCGGCACCCCGGCGAGAAGATACTCGATGAACTGGGCGTACCCTATAAAAACGTCAGCGAAGGGCTGGTTGTCTGCGATGCTCCGCACGCCTGCTCCAGTCTTATCGCCGCTGCCTGCGCCGCCGGCGTCAGGGTCTTTAACATGACCATGCTCGAAGACCTGGTAGTTAAAGACGGTAAAGTGTGCGGGGCGGTGATTAACTGGTCGCCGATAGCCTCGCTGCCGCGGCAGGTGGCCGCCCTGGACCCGGTCGCTATCGAGGCCAGGGTCGTCATCGATGCCACCGGGCATGACGCCAGCGTCGTGAAAAAACTGGAACAGCGCGGCCTGATGAAGACCAAAGGTGAAGGCGCCATGTGGATTGAGAAATCGGAAGACCTCATCGTCGAACAGACCGGGGAATGCTTTCCCGGCCTTATCGTGACCGGCATGGCGGTGGGCACGGTCTACGGACTTCCCCGCATGGGCCCGACGTTCGGCTCCATGTTCCTTTCCGGCGAAGTCGCGGCGAAAGTCGCCCTGGAGAAAATCGAGTAATGAAAATAGCCATGGCCATGAGCGGCGGCGTAGATTCTTCCGTGTCCGCCGCCCTTCTCAAAGACGACGGGCACGAGGTCATCGGCGTGACCATGAGAATCATGCCGGCGGACGAAAACACCGCCAGCGCCGAGAGTACCGCCGCCGATGTTGCCAGCCGACTGGGCATACCCCACTATATCCTGGACCTTCGTGATGTCTTCGAACGCCGCATTATAGATAATTTCTGCCGCGATTACCAGCTGGGTCGAACGCCCAATCCGTGTATACTGTGTAATAAATTCATCAAGTTCGGCGCGCTGCGGGATAAGGCTAAAGAACTGGGGGCCGACTACCTGGCCACCGGCCATCACGCCAGGATTGAGAAGGACGACGATAGCGGTAGATACCTTTTGAAAAAGGGACGCGACCGGATGAAAGACCAGTCGTACTTTCTCTGTCAGATAAGGCAGGAGTATTTAAAACACACCCTTTTTCCCATAGGGCACCTGACCAAAGACAGGGTGAAACGGATCGCGGCTGAACGGGGATTCCCGTCGACGTCACGACCGGAAAGCCAGGAAATCTGCTTCATCCCCGATGACGACTATAAGAAATTTCTGGAGCAGTACGTACCGCAGGTATCCCGGCCGGGTAAAATCCTGGACCAGGGCGGTAGAGTCCTGGGAAAGCATCAGGGCATCGCGGGCTATACCGTAGGTCAGCGTAAAGGGCTGGGAATATTCACCGCCAGACCGTTATACGTAACATCCATCGAATCTCAAAGTAATACGATTACCGTAGGCACCAGGGAACAGACCTACGGTACCGAGCTTGTTGCGGATAACCTTAACTGGATAGGCATACCCAAACCGATAACCCCCCTCCAGGTTAAAGCCAAAATCAGGTACCGCCACCCGGAGGCAGAAGCTACTATAATCCCCGAGGATGAAAACACCGTTTATGTAAAGTTTACCGAACCCCAGATGGCTATTACCCCGGGACAGGTGGTGGTCTTCTATGACGGCGATACCATCATCGGCGGCGGGACAATATGCAGGCGGGGAAGGTAAAACATGACCTCGATAATCGCTGTCTGCCGGAGTGAGAAGAAGGGCACCAAGAAAACGCCGGCAGCCGAAATATCCATCAAAAAAGACTACGGGGTCGTCGGTGACGCCCATGCCGATTGCCGGACACACCGCCAGGTAAGCCTGCTGGCTATCGAGAGCATCGATAAAATGCGCCATAAAGGCTTCGACCTCCGGCCGGGCGACTTCGCGGAAAACATCACCACGCAGGGTATAGACCTGGCCTCACTGCCTGCCGGCACCCGAATCAGACTGGGAAAAGAGGCTGTCCTGGAGATGACCCAGATAGGTAAGGAATGTCACGCCGCCTGTGAAATCCGCCAGCAGGTCGGCGACTGTATCATGCCGCGGGAGGGCGTCTTTGCCAGAGTTATCCGCGGCGGGCATGTCAGACCGAACGACTCTATTATAATTGACAGCGATAAAACACGGGATGGAAATGCCGAATAAAATCCTTAAAAGGGTCGAATACACCCGGGTCAACGGCGGATGTAACAAAGCCAGCGAGAGAATCGTTAAAGAGACCGCCTTTACGATCAACATCGACGGGCGGCACTTCGCCACGGCCATGCTCACGGCCACGCTGGAAAAGGAGTTCGTTTTCGGGAACCTTTTCGTCCAGGGTGTTATCAATAAAGCCGACGATATTGAGTCAATAACCATCGAAAGCAATACCGCCGAGGTGACGCTCACCGGAAAGAAGCAAAAGAATACCCCTCCTCCGGCAATAAACTCTGACATCAAGGTAAGCCGCGAGGATATCTTCGACTGCGTAAGGGCTATTCTAAAGTCGGATATTTTTCAGGAGACAGAAGCAGTTCATTCCGCCGGACTCTTTCTCAACGGGAGAGAAACCGTGTGCATCGCCGAAGACCTGGGACGCCACCACGCCCTGGACAAGGTAATCGGCTACGGATTGCTCCATTACATAGATTTTACCAAGACGCTGGCCGCTTCGACGGGCCGGCAGCCGTCCGAGATGATTATAAAATGCCGCAGCGCCGGCATCCCGATAATCGCCACCAAGGGCGTTCCCACCACCCTCGCCGTGGCAATGGCGGAGGAGGCCGGGATAACCATTGCCGGGCTGGTCCGGGGCAGCACCATGACGGTCTATTCCCACCCGGCCAGAATCGAAGGATGCAAATGAAGAGTAATCAACCAGGCCGGAGAAAATGGGTGGCGACCTCTAAAGTAATAAAATGCCGGCAACTGGCTGACGGGGAATTTACCCGGTCCAAAACCAGCGTAATCATAGAAAAGGAACTGCCGATTTACGTTAACGGAAAACACCTGGTAACCGCCTCGATAACACCGGTCATGGAGAAAGAATTCGTTATCGGCTACCTGTTCGGGCAGGGATTTATCGATAGCCCGGAAGAATTAATATCCGTAGATATAGAAGAGAACGGCGCGCGGGTGCTGCTGAAAAACAGAAGTAATATTACCGTTACCCCCGAAGTGACCAGCTACCGCATCGTCTCCGGAGGCGGCCGGGTAGCCTATGCCGGTGAAACGAAGTTACCGCAGATACGCAGTCGACGGAAAATCAGCCAGCAATTATTGTTCAAAGCGATGAATACCCTTTTCGAAACAGCCCGGATGTACCGGGAGACGGAAGGGGTTCATGCCGCCGGACTTTTCACCACGGATGGCGACCTTATCTGTATCGTGGAGGATATCGGCCGGCACAACACCATCGATAAAGTAATCGGTTATGCCCTGTTGAACAAAATCGACTGTGGTAACACTTTCCTGGTCTCGACGGGTCGTATGGCCTCGGAAATGGTCGCTAAAATCTGCCGGGCCGGAATCCCAACCGTTGCCACCAAGACCGCCGTTACCGATAAAGGACGGGAAACGGGGCGAAAGCACGGCATGACTATTATCGGCTTTGTCCGGGATGCCGGCACACGCATCAATACGGACATGGAAGTCAGAGTAATCGACCGGGCTGGCATGAAAATTTACACCGGCGCCGGGCGGGTACCCTGTGCATGAAGTCGGTCATGAGGTAAAATAGGAACAACCAGGAAAACCCGGAGAAAGGGAGTACCGGATGGGCAGCCAGCGGGACGATTCGATAGAAGAACAAATCCTGAAACTTAAGAAGGAAAGAAACGCCGTCATCCTAGTCCATAACTACCAGCGCGACGAGGTCCAGGATATCGCCGATTTTACCGGCGACTCGCTCGAACTCAGTCAGAAAGCGGCCAGAACCGATGCCGACGTGATAGTATTCTGCGGCGTTCACTTTATGGCGGAAACGGCCTCGATTCTCTCCCCGCAAAAGACGGTGCTGCTGCCGGATGCGAGCGCCGGCTGCCCCATGGCCAACATGATTACCGACGAGCAATTGCGGCAGAAAAAGAAGGAAATACCCGGGGCTACCGTGGTCACTTATGTCAATTCCACCGCCGCGGTCAAGGCGGAATCCGATTACTGCTGCACCTCCGCCAACGGCGTGAAGGTTGTTTCTCAGATTGATAATGAAGAGATAATATTCGTGCCGGACCAGTACCTGGGCGACTACATCGCCCGGAAGACGGGCAAAACCATGACGCTCTGGCCGGGCTACTGCCCTACTCACGTACGCATTCTGCCCGAAGATATCATCAAACAGAAGCAGGAGTACCCACAGGCTAAAGTGGTGGTTCATCCCGAGTGCCGGCCGGACGTTATCACCCTGGCCGACGAAGCCCTGAGTACCAGCGGCATCATACGTTACGCCGCCCGCGAAGATGTTCAAGAGTTGATTGTCGGTACGGAGGTAGGAATACTACACCGGCTAAACAAAGAGAACCCCGGGAAGAAATTCATCGCGGCATCAAAGAAAGCCATCTGCCCCAACATGAAGAAAATTACTCTCGAAAAGATATTGGAATCGCTGGAAACGATGACGCCGGAGGTCAAAGTGCCGGAGGAAATCCGCGTCCGGGCTAAAGCCGCCGTCGAGCGTATGCTGGCGATAGTATAAAAAATGCAGCAGCCAAACTACATTATTATATTAATTACGTGCAAGGACGCCGAGGAAGCGCAAAAGATAGCGCAGACGCTGCTCAAACGGAGGCAGGCCGCCTGTGTCAACATCCTGCCGGAGGTCACTTCTCATTACTGGTGGCAGGGAAAGCTGGATTCTTCTCGGGAAAATCTCCTCATCGTCAAGACCAAAGAATCTTTGCTGCCGGACATTATAAAATCGGTAAAGAAAATCCACAGCTACTCGGTCCCGGAAATAATCGCCCTGCCCATTACCGGGGGCAATCAGGAGTACCTTGACTGGATAGACAACGAGGTTTCGTAAGGGGGAGGGAAATCAAGATGCTTACTGAAAAAGAGAAGGAAAGATACGACCGCCAGATAATGATATACGGGTTCGGGGAGGCGGGGCAGGAGAAACTCAAGAGGGCTAAAGCGTTCATCGCCGGTGCCGGGGGACTCGGTTCGCCGGTGGCTATCTACCTGGCCGCCGCCGGCATCGGCACGATAAGGATTGCCGACCACGATACGGTAGAACTCAGCAATTTGAACCGGCAGGTCCTGCACTGGGAAGTAAACGTCGGCAAGAGGAAAGTCGATTCGGCGGCAGCCAAGCTCAGGAAACTAAACCCGGAGATAACGATAGAAACGATACCGGACACGATAACCGAAGCCAATGTTTCACGGCTGGTGGGGGACG
>CAYNDI010000154.1:0-5725 GCA_964395955.1 uncultured Dehalococcoidaceae bacterium | reverse complement strand
ATACGACGCGCTTGAGAAAAGGCTTCAGCGCGTTGAGGATGTCCAGGCGATCGAGAGGCTGCAGTACGCGTATAACTACTATGTCGAACACATGATGAAACAGGAAATCATTGATTGTTTTTCCGACAGTCCCGATGTTCTTCTGGACTGGCTGGAAGGCAAGTGGAGGGGTAAAGAAGGGGTGAAAAAGTATTTCGGGCGAATCGGCAGTGGCGAAAACACCGGATTTTCCCACCAACTGATGCCGACCGGCGGTATTATCACCGTCGCCCCTGACGGCAAGACGGCTAAAGGGCGCTGGTACGCTTTCGGCGGTATTTTCATGGCCAAAGACGGTAAAGCGGATGGCGGCTCGCTGACCAGCGGCATCTACGAGATGGGTTATATCAAAGAGGGCGGAGTCTGGAAGATACTCTCCATAAACTGGGTCATACCTTACGGGGTGAGAATCAGCGGGGGATGGGCAATGCCGGAGGATATCGGCGGTCGGTTCGTCACCGGGACGGCAGCTCCCCCGGGTGGAGCCGCCAGGCCCAGCATGCCCCCGCCCCAGCCGGATATCCCGCTGGACCCGGCCGACCTGCGTTACGTATCAGGGTATATTTTCCCGATGCATTTCAAGCACCCCGTCACCGGCAAACCGAGTACCGAGGCGGTGCGAAACGCGAAGCTGAAACCGTTGAATGTAAAGTAGAAGAAGCAAGAAATACCGGGGTTGGAGCGTATTCTGTTAGCCACAGGTCGCTATTACCAGTATCGCTTACCCTTGATAAAGCTATCGACCCCGGATTTCTTGAGTATTCTCAGGTTTTTAATATGACCGTCTTCATGAAACTTCTTTAAGAAGTCCATTTTTTTACATGATTCAAAATCGTCGCAGAGCCAGCAGCCCTCGATGCCTTTTTCCCGGCAGCATTCTCTTATCCTGCAGACCGGGGGTCCGCCGCCGCCGCGGCAGGCCCTTTTACAGCGGAATTTCACCATAGCGCCGAGAAGCTCGTAGCACTCCGGATAATTCTTGAAGGCGGCAAAGAAGGAGTTCTCGGCCATCTTCTCGGCCCTTTCGGCAAACTTGTACCGCCTTAGTTCCTTGCGGAGGTCACGGGCTAAATCGGCGATTTTGCCCTGGTACTGGTAGCAGTCACCACAGTAGAGACCGCAGTAAGCCGTCAGGTCTTTATCTTCCGGCATTTTTCTCCGCCCCTCCCCCCGGTATATTAATTTTCCCACCCGTTCCTTGTTCTCGATTTATTTATTCGTTTATACAGATGATAGCCTGGTTGGGGCAGATATTTACACAGGTTCCGCAACCATCGCATCTATCCGCGTGGTCAATACGGGCGTGTTTATGGAAAAACATCTTAATCTTGCCGAGTACGCCGTTAGGACAAGCTTCAACACAACTCCAGCATGCCTGACAGAGCTTGGTATTGATGCTTATATAAGCTGTTGCGTGCCTCGCTGATTTGCCTGGTTTCACTCAATTTTCACTTAATCTTTCTCTCTCAACTGCGGAAAGAGTATAACCTCTCTAATAGATTGCTGGTTGGTAAAGAGCATGACCAGTCTATCGATACCGATACCGAGTCCGCCGGTGGGCGGCATGCCGTACTCCAGCGCCGTGAGGAAGTCCTCGTCGATAGTCCACTGCTCTTCTTCATCGCCGTGGCGGTCCTTCATCTGTTCCTCGAAGCGCTCCCGCTGCAATATGGGGTCGTTAAGCTCCGAATAGGCATTACCGAGTTCCATACCGGCGGCGTAGGGCTGAAAACGCTCCACCACCCTTTCCTCGCCGGGTTTATTCTTGGCTAAAGGTGACATGGAAACGGGGTAGTCGTAGACAAAAGTTGGCTGGATTAACCTGGGTCTGACGTGGGTCTTGAGGAGCTCGTCGACCAGTTTCGCCCAGTTATCATCGGGGGCGACCTCGATATTCAGCGAACGCATCCTTTCCCGCAGGCCGCTGGCGGTGGGGTATTTCACGAAGTCGATACCGCTGTACTCCTTAACGGCGTCCCGCAGGGTGATACGCCGCCAAGGCGGCTTTAGCTTGATGGTATTATCGCCGTATTTAATATCCATCGTCCCCAGGACCTGCTGGCTGGCCCATGATATCATTTCTTCCAGCATTTTCATCACGTCGGTATAGTCCGCATACGCCTCGTAGCTTTCCAGCATGGTGAACTCCGGGGAGTGCGTGGTGGATATGCCTTCATTACGGAAATCACGCCCTATCTCGTAGACCTTATCAAATCCGCCGACGATAAGGCGCTTAAGGTGCAGTTCTTTAGCGACACGCAGGTACATATCCTGGTCGAGCGTGTTGTGGTGGGTGATGAAAGGGGCCGCCAGGGCGCCGCCCGCCGATGGATTCAGCACCGGCGTTTCCACCTCGATAAAACCGCGGCCATCGAGGAACTGGCGGATGGCGGCGATGACCCGACTGCGCAATGTAAAGATATCTTTTACCCCGGTATTAGAGATAAGGTCGACGTAACGCTGGCGGTACCTTTTATCGGTATCGCTGAGGCCGTGCCATTTTTCCGGCAGGGGCTGGAGCGATTTGGCCAGCAGGACGAAGTTAGCTACCGAGATAGTAGGCTCGCCGGTGCGGGTACGCAGCAGTCCGCCTTCCACCCCGATGATATCGCCGATGTCCAGGTCCTTGAACAACTCCATGGTTTCTTCGTTGAAATTGCCGGTCTGGAACAATAGCTGGATTTTACCGGAGCCGTCACGGACATCGACAAAAGAGGCTTTACCCATCTTTCTCATGGCTGTAATCCGTCCGGCGATGCTGACCGGCTTTTCCTTTTTGCCGGAGTCGCGGCTCTTCACCTGTTTATTCTTTTCCTGGGCTTCCCTCTCTTCCAGCAACGCTATGGCTTCCTGCGTGGTGTGGGTCTGCTCATAGCGGTTGGGGTAGGGGTTAACGCCCCGGGAACGGAGCCGCTCCAGTATTTGCTTTCTCTGCTCGTTGATGTCGTCTAATCTAGATGGCATATTCCTGACCTGACTGATAAGAATAAAGAGACTGAGGTTAATAGTCTCAGCCTGAGATATCACTATTATAGGTTAAATATGGGTTATGGTAAAGGGGGTTGTGGCACTAAGTGCCATCCTGGTTGAACTGGAGGCGCTGTTCCCTGAGGCTGTCCAGCCAGGCGGCGGATTTTACTTCTCTTTCCAGCAGATACTTGAGGTAGTCGCTGATGACTTCTTCCAGTTCTCGGGCAAGCTCATTATCGATTTTCACGCGGCTGACGTGAGTATACTCGTTACTCTGCAGGAGACGCAGGACTTTCTGGGCGTTTAAAGAGAGAGACGAGGAAAAAGGGTGGTTCAGAGCGCAGTCGGGACAGAGCATGCCGCCGGCGGAAGAGCTGAAGTAATTGGTGATGGGCTCCAGGGTTTTGTGGCAGCCGACGCATTCCCGCAGCTGCGGCCGGTAGCCGGCACTTTCCAGCAGGTGGAGCTCGAAATAGCGCAGGACGAGTTCCTTATTGTTTTCCCGGCAGAGCCGTTCCAGTGTTTCCAGCGTAAGCTGAAATATGCCGTAATTCTCTTGATGTTCAGCTGTAAACTGGTGGACAAGCTCGGCGATATAGAGTCCGCAGGAAGTAAGCCAGAGGTCGTTCTTCAGGGGGAGGAAAGTATCGACGGTCTGGGCGCCGACAATAGTATCCAGGTTGCGGCCGCGGGCGAAGGATACCGTGCTGTGGGTAAGCAGCTCAAGGTGACCGGCCATCTTGCTCTTTGGCTTGCGCAGGCTCTTGGCAAAACCCTGTATCTTGCCGAGGCGGGGGGTAAAGAAGGTCAGGATGGTGTCCGCCTCACCCAGCTTCGTCTTCTTAATGACAATGGCTTCGGTCTGATATTCACGCGGGTCTGGCATTCTATTATTATATACTAAATATAAAAAGGAAAATAATCACAGATTAGTCGGCCATATTAAGGTCTTCTACTATTTAACACCGCATGCCAGCATCATCCTGGGCATTCCCATTCCTTTGGCGTACTTAATGGTAACTTCGGCGAATCCGGCTTCTTGGAACATGTTTTGTACTTCATCTTCTGTCCAAATACCATAGCCGTACTTCTTAATGTCTTTGGAATAGTTTTTCCCGTCCTCGGCGTTGTACTCAATGCTGACGACGACCCGGCCGCCGGGACGTAAAACACGGAGCATTTCCTTTAATGACTCCAGAGGCTCGGGAAACCCGATGAAACTGCCCATCGAGGTGACCGCGGTGAATCTATTAGCTTCCCAGGGGAGGTGTGACGCTTCACCGTATTCAATTTCTGCCGTTCCGGTCGCGATGCGTTTTTTGTGCTTGTTTTTGGCTATCTTGACCATGACTTCAGAGTAGTCCAGACCAGCAATGTGTCTTGTATGATGAGCGTACCTTTTCAGGAAATAGCCGGCGCCACAACCAACATCGAGGAGTTCATCTTCTGGCTGCAGTTCCAGCACTTCAGACACTCTTTTGTATATGGGCGCGTGCCCCAGGGGCATAAGCCGGGCAATAATACTACCGATAAATCCCCTGGGCAACATGGGCTGTGGTAGTGTCTTCTCTGTAATGTCCATTTATTACCTCCTAACTTATATAGCTTGGGTCTGGTATTCACGCGGTTCCGGCATCCAGTTTTACCTCTTCAAGCTTTCAGCGAATTCTTTCGCTCGTTGATAATCCTCAGTATCGGGTCTCCCTTTATTTAGCCGTCCTAAGAAGCGAGAGAGAAAAAAAGTATTATACCCCAGGCAGGAGAATTTTCCAATCGTAGTGTACCCCTTTTTTTGTAACAGCTTCTCCAATGACTTGTACGGCGGTTCTCCGTGCCCGCACGTGCTGAATAAAAACACCTTTTTATCCTGTAAAACAGGTAATCCTTTAATGAAATTACGAAGCCTTTTATAAAATCTGCCCCAGTAAATCCCCGACCCGAAACCAATCAAGTCATAATCCTTAAGGGTATCGACCTGTACCTCTTCCGGCTCCAGTAGGGTTGCATCGAGAGTTTCCGCCATTGTTCCGGCGATTTTCCGTGTATTAGATTGATATATGGAGACGCAAATTATCAGAGTTTTCAAGATATCCTCCCTGTAATTTATTTGATCTCAATCCTGGGTATCCCCATCCATCTTGGTGTTCTGTCCATATATTCACGGTAGGCATTACCGTATTCTTTCAGGCAGGCGCGTTCTTCTTTCATCGCCTGGTAGCGCTGCAGGAAGAAAGTAATGACGGTAATCAGGAAAAACAGCCAGGAAGCGGCGGCGATACTCACGCCGAGGTAGACCAGTATCATGGATAAGTACATGGGATGGCGGGAGAAGCGGTAAACGCCGGACGTGAACGGCTTGTCCCCGGGCGTAGCGGCGACGGCGAGACTGGCCAGCACGAGCGCTGATAGACCGATAATAAAAAATACCAGTCCAGTCCAGAACCAGGGCGTCCCTATTTGAAACGGCACGAATATCGAATATAGCGTTGCCCCTATCCAGAATCCCTGGGTAAGAAACGCCATAATCCTGTCCTGGCGGTTCTGGATAATTTCCGGGGCATGGCTGGTCCTCTCGGCGATGTGTTTCGGGACGATGATTACCGCCAGCCACTGCAGCGGGTAGATACTCATAAACCACCAGGCGTTCCAGAGTCCTATGTTAAATGCGGGTATCCAGGACATTTATTAACCTCACCCCCTTTGTCCCCCTCTCCTT